>CAXBBB010000036.1:0-9882 GCA_963973615.1 uncultured Rhodothermales bacterium
GAGGCCAGAACCGTGAACCTCTCGGAGCCGCCCCGTCGCTTCGCGCCCATCCATGACGGGCATGAACACGTCCATTAGCACCAGATCGAACGGCTGCGCGGCACAGGCGTCGACGGCTTGTTTTCCATCGCCAACGACCGTCACGTCACAGTCCAAACGTTCGAGCAGGCGACGGGCGACTTTCTGGTTGATCACGTTGTCGTCGGCCAGCAGGACGCGAAGCGGCGTGTGCGTTTCAGCTGTTCCAGCTTGTTCAGACGGACGAGCGCTGCCAGCTTCGAGCACTCTGCGGATAGCTTCGAGAACCGGAGTGCGCTGGAGCGGCTTGTATAGTATAGCATCGGCTGCTCCGGCCGCGCGATGCCCCATAGGACTCATCCGCACGACAGCCGTCTTGGTGGGCAGGATGCGAGAAAGATCCGGTGCCAGAGTGTCGTCGATCAGGCAAACGCGAGGCATATAGCCGGTTTCGGTGGCCCGGGCCAGCGCGTCGGCCGTGTCGAACGTACGTACCTCGGCCCAACACGACGAGAGGAGACGGTCGAGTTGGGCGCGAGTCGTCGCGTGTGACTCGGCGACGGCGACGCTCACGCCGGTCAGATCGAGCAAGGTTTCGGCAGGAGAAGAGGTGTCCGGCGTGAGGCGCACGGTGGCGGTGAAGGTCGAGCCTCTGCCGACTTCGCTAGTCACGGTCACCCCGCCGTCCATCAATCCGGAGAGGCGACGCGAGATGCTCAGGCCCAACCCGGTCCCACCGAAGCGGCGCGTCATGGAAGCGTCGGCCTGGGCGAAAGGCTGAAACAGGCGCGCCTGCGCTTCCGCCGAGATGCCGACGCCGGTATCTCGCACCGAGATGGAGTAGCGGTCTCCGTCCTGTGTCACGCCGACTTCGATCTCTCCCTCCGCGGTGAACTTGACGGCGTTCGAGAGCAGGTTGAGCACGATCTGTCGCAACCGAGCCGCATCGCCAACCACCCGTTCCTCAATCGACGGATCGAACGCCGTGTAAAACGTTACGGGCTTGTCGGCGAGTTGGGGAGCTACGAGTTCGGCGGCGCCTTCGATGCACGTCCGGATCGAGAACGCGCGCTCTTCCAAATCGACGCGTCCTGCTTCGATCTTAGAGAAATCGAGGATGTCGCCGATCAGGGTCAGCAACGCATCGGAAGAAAACTGAATGGTACGCAAGAAATCGGACTGTTCGGCATCCAGATCAGTCTCCCCGAGCAGATGCGCCATGCCAACAATGCCGTTGAGCGGAGTGCGGATCTCATGGCTCATCACGGCCAGAAACTCACTTTTAGCGCGCGCCGCTTCGGCAGCCTGGGCATTGGCTTGTCTCAGTTCTTCCACCAGAAGCAACTGTTCGTCGGAGCGCTGCTGCAGGCGGTTCGCCAGTTCCTGCATCTGCGTCACATCGCGCGCGATGCCGACGACCTGTACGACGGCACCCTCGGCATCGCGCTCGAACGGCTTCTCGATAGACTGGAGGTGTCGCCACGACCCGTCGCGGTGGCGAAAGCGGTAGGTAAAAGACGACTTTTCCTCATCGGCGAGATGTCGCATACGGGCATAGTGGGCGCGAGCGCCAGCCAGATCGCCGGGGTGAAACATCGCCATGATGCCTCCGTCGGGCAGTTCGCGGATGGCATCTCCGGTGTAACCGAGCACCGCCTCCATACTGCGATTGGCGTAGACATTTCGATCGCGCACGATATCGTACACGTAGACCAGGTCCGGCGTAGCCTCGATCACGCTGCGCAGCATCGCATCATGCCCTGCTATCCCGTCGGCAAAGGATTTGGACGCGCGTGGCAATACGACGCACACGTATCCGTCGTCCAGCGCGACTGTTCGAGCATCTGAAGTGATACCCAGCGTCGTACGCGTCAGCACATCCCTGCCGGAAGAGGGAAAAGCGGGGCGGAAGGAGAACGAGGAAAATGCAGCGCGGAACGCCGAGTTAGAGCGTACGAGCACGTCAGCCGAATCAAATACGGCGACCGCGTCGGACGAATCGAGAAGCACGTCCAGCAGCGGGTTAGCTGTCGTGGGGGGCGTGGAGAGGGACACTGGTGGGAGGCGTGTACGGGCTGTGGACCGATTTAGAGCAACTTACGTATTCGAGCAGTCGGTTACTCTTGGGCAATTACTGTTCCGTCGCATGTGCGCAACCTCGCTGGGCACTCGTCGTGCCATAGAGCGACGCTTTCGCCACCGACTTCTGATCTATGCTCAAACCGATTTCCGCGCCCACGCCTCGATCCGTTCTCAAAGAGGTATATGGATACGATGCGTTTCGGGCTGCGCAGGAAGCAGCTATCGACCGGATCGTGGCGGGAGAGCACGTCGTTCTCGTGATGCCTACAGGCGGCGGAAAAAGTATCTGTTATCAGATTCCGGCGCTGGTTCGCCCTGGCGTCGGCATCGTTGTTTCGCCGCTGATCGCGCTGATGCAGGACCAGGTCGAGTCGCTCAAGCAGCTAGGCGTCAAGGCCGCCTTCATGAACTCGACGGTGTCGATGGAAGACCAGCGCGAGACGCGGCGGATGGTAGAATCAGGCGAACTCGACCTGCTCTACGTCGCTCCGGAGCGACTGATGAAGTCCAGCTTTCTGGACTGGATCACGAGCCAACAGATCGCCTTACTCGCCGTCGACGAAGCGCACTGTATCTCGCAGTGGGGCCACGACTTTCGTCCCGAGTATCGTCGCATATCGGAAGTGCGCGACCGGATTCCCCACGTGCCCTGCATCGCCGTCACCGCGACCGCCGACCGCCCGACGCAGCTGGAAATCCTGCAGCAACTCGACCTGCCGGATGAGGCGCTGACCGTCACGGGCTTTGACCGGCCCAACATTCGCTACTCGGTCGAGGTGCAGTCGAGCGGGCGCAAGCAACTGATGCGCTTTCTGGATCGGCACGAAGGCGAGGCGGGCATCGTCTACTGCCTGAGCCGCAACAAGGTCGAGAAGACGGCAGCCTTTCTTAAAGAGCAAGGGCTCGATGCGCTCCCCTACCACGCCGGACTTCCTGCCGCTACGCGCGAGGCCAACCAGCAGCGGTTTCTACTCGAAGAGGGCGTCGTCATGGTGGCGACCGTCGCCTTCGGGATGGGCATCGACAAGCCGAACGTCCGCTTCGTGGCCCACCTGGACATTCCGCGCTCGCCCGAAGCGTACTATCAGGAAACGGGACGCGCCGGACGCGACGACCTGCCCAGCGAGGCGTGGCTCTTGTACAGCCTGCAATCGGTCGTAATGGCACGCAAGCTGATGGAGTCCAACGGCAAGGAGGGCCAGCACAAGTGGACCGAGCGCCACAAGATGGACGCGATGGTGGGCTTCTGCGAGACCGCCGCCTGCCGCCGCTCGGTTCTGCTCAAGTACTTCGGTCAACCCGCCGACGCCAAGTGCGGCAACTGCGACACGTGCCTGCATCCCGTCGAAACGTGGGATGCGACTGAGGCCGCCCAGAAGGTCATGAGCGCGATTCACCGGACAGGCCAACGCTGGGGACAGGCGCACATCGTGAGCGTGCTGCGGGGCGAGGAGACCGAAAAGATTACGCGCTCAGGTCACGACCGCCTGCCCACGTTCGGCGTCGGAGAGAATCGGTCGACCAACGAGTGGCGCAGCGTCATTCGACAACTTGTAGCGCAAGACCTGATCCGCGTCGACGTGACGGGCTACGGCGGGTTGCGCCTATCGCCCGCGTGCGGCCCCGTCCTCAAAGGCGAAGATGAAGTCCACCTGCGCGTCGATCCCGATCCGCCCAAATCGTCACGCAGTCGCAAAGGCCGAACGACACAACCCGCGATCGACACGACGCCTGCCGGGCAAGAGCGCTTCGAAGCCCTGCGCGCGCTGCGTCTCGAACTTGCGCGCGACCAAGGCGTCCCGCCCTACGTCATCTTCAGCGACAAAACGCTCACCGAGATGTCCGAGCGAGTGCCCACCACGCTCGACGACCTGCTCGCGATTTCAGGCATCGGAGCCGTCAAGCGCGACCGCTACGGCCAGCAATTTCTGGACAAGCTGGCAGAATTGCCGGTCTGAGCGCGGGGTTGCGGAGCGGGAAAGTTGTCAACTCTTGGAGAGTTGACAACTTTGGACGGCCTCGCTCCCGATCCTGTATCTTTGGCCACTGCCCTCGCCGCTCCTCCCAACCGGTTGCGCGGCTCTTTCTTTCTGCCCGATTTCCATGTCCCAGATCACGATCACCCTCCCCGACGGCTCCCAACGCGAGTACCCGAGCGGAACGACGGGCCTTCAGGTCGCCGAAAGCATCTCGTCCGGACTGGCGCGTAATGCGCTAGCCATCGAGGTCGACGGAGAAGTACGTGACCTGGGCCGTCCTATCGAGTCGGACGCCGAAGCCGCCATCCTGACGTGGAACGACGAAGGCGGCAAGCACGCGTTCTGGCACAGCAGCGCCCACCTGTTTGCCGAAGCCCTGGAAGCGCTCTACCCCGGCGCCCACTTCGGCATCGGCCCGGCGATCAAGGAAGGTTTTTACTACGACGTCGACCTCAGGGACGCGACGGGGCCGGACGGCACGCACGCGCCGACGCTCTCGCCCGACGACCTGCCCGCCATCGAAGACAAGATGAAGGAGTTGGCGCGACAAAACAGCACGTACGAGCGCCGCGACATCGGCAAGGCCGACGCCATCGCGTTCTTCGAGGACAAAGGCGATCCGTACAAACTCGAACTGCTGCGCGACCTCGACGACGGGACCATCTCGTTCTACACGCAGGGCGCTTTCACCGACCTGTGCCGCGGCCCGCACATCCCCGCGACCAAGCCGATCAAAGCCGTCAAGCTAACCGCTCTGGCTGGTGCCTACTGGCGCGGCGACGAATCGCGCCCGCAAATGACGCGCATCTACGGCATCACCTTCCCCAAGCAGAAGGAGTTGGACGAGCACCTCGAACGCGTCGAACTCGCCAAGCAGCGCGATCACCGCAAACTGGGCCGCGAGTTGGAGTTGTTCATGTTCTCCAACAAAGTCGGCCCCGGATTGCCGATCTGGCTTCCCAAAGGCGCACGCCTGCGCGAAACGCTCGTCGACTTCCTCAAAGCCGAGCAGTTACGCAGAGGCTACCAGCCCGTCGTGACGCCGCACATCGGACGCCTCGACCTGTTTCGCACGTCGGGCCACTATCCGTATTACTCGGATTCGCAGTTTCCGCCCATGCTCGAAGGTCAGTCCTCGCCCGCGATCCCGCACAGAGAGAACCCCGACGACCGCACGCACGACGAGGCCTCGGACGCGTCGCAAACCAGCGGCGACGAGCAGGGCTATCTGCTCAAGCCGATGAACTGCCCCCACCACACGCAGATCTACGACCACAAACCGCATTCGTACCGCGACCTTCCGGTTCGCCTGGCCGAGTTCGGGACCGTCTACCGCTACGAGCAGTCGGGCGAGTTGGGCGGGCTGACGCGCGTGCGCGGCTTTACGCAGGACGACGCCCACGTCTTCTGCACGCCCGAGCAGGTCAAAGCCGAGTTCAAAGACGCCATCGACCTGACGATGGTCGTCTTGAAGTCGATGGGCTTCAAAGAGTACACCGCCCAAGTCTCCCTCCGTGACCCATCGAACACGACCAAGTACATCGGCGGCGACGCGCAGTGGGACGCCGCCGAGCAAGCCATCAGGGAAGCTGCAGCCGAGATGGGACTGGAAACGGTCGAGGAAGAAGGCGAGGCCGCGTTCTACGGTCCCAAACTCGACTTCATGGTCACCGACGCGCTGGGCCGAAGCTGGCAGTTGGGAACGGTCCAGGTCGACTACAACCTGCCTGAGCGCTTCGACCTGACCTACACCGGCGAGGACGGACAGAAGCACCGCCCCGTCATGATCCATAGGGCCCCGTTCGGCAGCCTGGAGCGCTTCATCGGCGTACTGATCGAGCACTGCGGCGGCAACTTCCCCGTCTGGCTTGCCCCGACTCAAGTCATCGTCCTCCCCGTAAGCGACGCCTTCAACGACTACGCCAACCACGTCTACCAAACCCTCCGCGACGCCGGATTCCGCGCCGAGGCCGACACACGCAGCGAGAAGATCGGCTACAAGATCCGCCAGGCCGAAGTCGGCAAGATTCCCTACATGCTCGTCGTCGGATCGAACGAAGTCGAGGACGGGACCGTCGCCGTGCGGCGTCACGGACAGGGCGCTCAAGAAGTCGTCTCGCTCGAAGCCTTTGCAACCTCGTTGACCGAAGAAGTGGCACGTGAGCGGCGTGGAGAGACTGCCGACTAGTTGTCGATTTCTGTTTGTGCAGTTGCTCGCTCGTAGATCACGATGCGAGGCGTCCGGGCTGTGCCGACGAACAAGCCATACGCTGACCCGAACAGCGCCACAGCGCCACCCACGATAGCGATACCCGCCCCGTTGGCTCCGCAACCCCAATACGTGTACATCGCCGGGTCGTTGGCATCGTAGTTCTGGCACGACCGCCACGCGATAATACCACCGATAGCAGCTATTCCTGCTCCTACTGCGAACGCTGTACCCGCAGTTCGCAGCCCCGGACCGCCCGGCCGGTATGAGAGCCGCTCCACATCAGCAAGAGAACGTAACTGACCAAATCCCTCTCGATTCCGAAAAGCGAGGCTATCGTCTACTACTCTCACCTCCCGGGCTCCCAGCACGCTCGCTGCATTATGAAATTCGACAAGCAGCGTCTTGCCTCGCATTTTCTCGTTGAGCGCATCGACCGTTGGTTGAACGTCGTAGCGCTGTGGTACGGATGCGCAGCCGGAGACGATGAGAAGCAACAGGACGAGAGCAGAGCCTCGATTGGGGGTCCACATGCTGGACGGGATTTATACGATGGAGGGACGCTAACTTACGCCGGTTACGAGATCATCTAACCGCGATCACCGATAACCCTCCTCTTGCTTTGAAACCCTGCCGTTCAGGACGGCGTGAAAAGACACTCTAAATCCGATTCGGGCGTTTTCGATAACCAGAAGAGGCGGCGCCCACCCTCAGCAACCAACACCCTACGGCAATTAAGGACAACGTCCGCATCAACAATCAGATACGCGCCACGCGCGTCCGCGTCGTCGACCCTCAGGGCGAGCACGGCGTCTACTTGGTCGAAAAAGCGCTCGAACTCGCACAGCGCAGAGGCCTCGACCTGGTCGAAGTCGCTCCTGAAGCCGACCCGCCGGTCTGCAAGATCATCGACTACGGCAAATTCCGTTACGAAGCGCAGAAGCGCGAGAAGGAAGCCCGCCGCAAGTCGCAGACGGTCGACCTCAAAGAGGTCCGCTTCCGCCCGCACACCGACGACCACGACTTCAACTTCAAGGTCAAGCACGCGCGTGGCTTCCTCGAAGGCGGCGACAAGGTCAAAGCGTGGGTACAGTTCCGCGGCCGCGACATCATCTACAAAGAAGCCGGTCTCGAACTGCTCGTTCGCTTTATCGAAGAGGTAAAAGACCTCGCCAAGATCGATCAGGCACCCAAGATGGAAGGCCGCCGCATGACGACGATCCTATCGTCAAACGTCAAGAAGAAGGCGTAGGTAAAAGCTGTGAGTAAGTACTGTCTCGTAGCTCTATTCCTGCTTGCGCTCTCGGGGTGTGACCTGGCCAATGTCTTCAATGATCGCTCGTGCGGTAGAATCGTCGACGATGTCACGGACGAAGGTGTCGAAGGCATCGGCGTCGCCATTACGGAGCGGCCTGGGCCTGGACCAAGCCTATCTATTGCAGCTACTGTCACCAAACCAGATGGGTCGTACTGCGTCTCCGGCTCGACTGATCACGATCCCGGACTGGTGGGACTAGAAGTGAATACGGAGGCGGAAGGCTCTAAGGCTCCTTACAATCCGAAGTACTCGAACATGTATCTCAGATTCAATAAGAGCGCAAACAAGACGCTGAGGCTCCCGCGAAACAACTTACCTTTCACAAGCAGATAGGTGAGGATGAGACGGCGATACTTTGCACCGCTTCTCATCAACGCTTCGCACATTGTGCCGCGCCGTGCCTGGCAAAACCGCTGGGCACGGCGTACTTTTACAGGCTCTGATCTATCCACACGGCCCGCGTGGCCCTCTCCGACGGACACCATGCCCAAGATGAAATCGAATAGCGGCGCCAAGAAGCGGTTCAAACTGACCGCCTCGGGCAAAGTCAAGCGTAAGAAAGCGTTTACCAGCCACATCCTGACCAAGAAGTCGCCCAAGCGCAAACGCAATCTGCGCGACGCCACTCTGGTCTCGGACGCCGACGAGGCGCGCGTCAAGCGCATGATCTCCTCGTAATCGACTTCGGTCAAACGAGAGATCATTCGCCGATCGCACCAAGCAAGGCTCTAGCAGTCTTCGCCCTCCGGCTCCAAAACACAACACACTATGCCTCGCGCAACAAACAAACCGGCGTCCCGCGCCCGTCGCAAGAAAGTCCTCAACCGGGCCAAAGGCTACTGGGGCGGTCGCTCCAAGATCTACACGGTCGCCAAGCACGCTGTCGACAAGGGTCTGCAGTATGCCTACCGTGACCGCCGCAACCGCAAGCGTCAGTTCCGCCGCCTCTGGATCGCGCGTATCAACGCCGGTGCCCGGATCAACGGTCTGTCGTATTCGCGTCTGATGGGTGCGCTCCGCAAGAACGACGTAGCGCTCAATCGCAAGGTCCTCGCCGACCTCGCCATGAACGACCCCGCAGCGTTCGCCGCTATCGCCGAAGTAGCCAAATAGGTTTAGCCTATCGCACTCGGTAAACACCCGCCCAGCACGCGCTCGGCGGGTGTTTTGGCATCCGGCTCCTCCACTTTCTCTCCCTTCGATGACCGATCAGATCGACGCGCTCTCGGGCGAACTCGAAACGTACACGCTCGCCACACCTGAGGAGCGCGAGGCCTTCCGCGTCCGCTTTCTGGGGCGCAAGAGCGGCGCCATCACGGACCTGTTCAAAAGCCTGCGCGACGCCGACGCATCCGAACGCCCCGCTCTGGGCCAGCGCCTGAACGCGCTCCGTACGCGCGCCGAGGAGCGTATCGCCGAAGCCGATCAGCAAGCCGAACAAACGCCCGACGCGCCCGACATCGACCTGACGCTTCCGGGCCGGATTCCTCCGCTCGGATCGCGCCACCCGCTGACGCAGACGCTCGAAGACATCCAGGACATCTTCGCGCGGATGGGCTTCACGATTGCCGAGGGGCCGGAGATCGAGGACGACTTCCACAACTTCACGGCGCTGGGCTTTCCCGCCGATCACCCGGCGCGCGACATGCAAGACACGTTCTTCGTCGCTCAGAAAGGCGTCGACGGAGCCGAGGAGGACGTCGTGCTGCGGACACATACGTCGCCCGTTCAGGTGCGGGCGTTGCTGCCCCAAACGGAAGGCGGACAGGCACGCGTACCGATCCGGGTAATCGCGCCGGGCCGCGTCTATCGCAACGAAAGCCTGTCGTATAAGTCATACTGCCTGTTTCACCAGGTCGAGGGACTGTACGTGGACGAGGGCGTGACGTTTGCCGACCTGAAAGCCGTCCTCTACCTCTTCGCCCAGGCCATCTTCGGCGACGACGTCCAGGTGCGCTTCCGGCCCAGCTTCTTCCCGTTCACCGAGCCATCGGCGGAAGTCGACATCTGGCAGGCGAACGAAGAGCTACCGGGCGGCGGGCGCTGGCTCGAAATCTTGGGCTGCGGCATGGTCGACCCCGAAGTCTACCGGCACACCGGCGTCGATAGCGAACGGTACAGCGGCTACGCGTTCGGCATGGGCGTCGAGCGCATCGCGATGTTGCGCTACGGCATCTCAGACATCCGCGAACTGTACCAAAACGACGTGCGGCTGCTGGCACAGTTCTGACCTGACGCCCTCGTCGAGGCATGCCTCGACGCTACGTTCTGATCTC
>CAXBBB010000037.1:0-9874 GCA_963973615.1 uncultured Rhodothermales bacterium
CTCCGCATCAAGCCGGCTGCCCGCTCGCTGTCCGTACCTACGACGACCCGGTCAGGCTTCATAAAATCGTCGACCGCAACGCCTTCGCGCAAAAACTCCGGATTGCTCACCACGTCGAACTGCGACTGATCGAGCCCGGCGTCGAGCAGCGCCGACCGCACCCGGTCGCCCGTCCCCACCGGAACGGTGCTCTTGTTGACAACCACCTTGTAACTGCCCTCCTTCCCTTTCAGCAGTTGGGCTAGGTCGCGGGCGACGGCGAGCACGTACGACAGGTCGGCCGATCCATCCTCTTGGGGAGGCGTCGGAAGCGCGAGGAACAGGATATCGGCGTGCGCGACGGCGTCAGCCAGCTGGGTCGTGAACCGCAGGTTGCCCTGGCGCAGGTTGCGCTCGAAAAACGTCTCGAGTCCGGGTTCGTAGATGGTGACCTTGCCTCCTGACAGCTTTTCCACCTTCTCCTGGTCGACATCGACGCAGATCACGTCGTTGCCCATTTCGGCAAAGCACGTGCCCGAAACGAGGCCTACGTATCCGGTGCCGATGACTCCTACTTTCATATCTAAGTTATTATCGAATGAGTTGCACGATGAGTAGGATTGCAGAGATACCCACTGACGCGAGAGGAAGGTAGTCCCGCCAGACAAACCCCTGCTCGACGACGCTATCTACTGTAATCACGTCTCCGCTCTGTAGCACAATATCTACAGGGATCGACGACAAGACATCTTCCATGTGGTACTCGTAGAACAACACACTCTGACCATCCGGCCCATCGCGGAACAGCTTGAAGTATACCGTTCGGGTATCTTGCTCACGTCGGTCCCAAGGCAACTTCGCTCCTCCTGCCATAGACATCAGCGTATTTACGTCCGTCCCGACCGGCACCTCGTACAAACCCGGAAAGGGCACGCTCCCATACGTCCCTACGCTTATGAATCGCTCGCCCAGATCGACATACCGATACACGCCTCCGGCGCCGTAACGCGACCGTTCTTCAGAAGGCATAGTAGTCTGGGCAAACGAGACTTGCATCGATCCACACAGCGTGAGCAAAGCTAGTCCTATCGTAACTCGCTTATACATTCGAGCCATATTGATAAACACCATAACCATACCCTTTCGATCCATAGTTGTATCCGTATGCTCGCTGAGCATCGAATCGGTTGATAACAGCACCATCGGTCTTTCGCCCTACTGCACTAAGCGCGTCGACCGCGCGATCTAGGTCGGCAAGGGAGGTATCACCGGTCGATACAACTAGAAGACGGTAGTCTGCCACGAGTGAGACCACTGCAGCGTCATTAACGGCGAGGAGAGGAGGTGTATCCAGGACCACAAAGTCATACTTGGTGAGCAGCATCTGGATGGCGTCACGCATCTTCTGAGAGCCGAGCAACTCGCCCGGAACGGACGTAGATCTCCCCGTTGGAATTACCGAAAGGCCGTCGATCTGCGTCTGTGCCAGCGCTAGAACACGCTCCTCTTCGCCAAACAATAGTTCTACTAATCCGGGCTCGCGCGACGTCCCCATGATCTTGTGGGCAGTTGGCCGCCTCATATCGGCGTCGACGTAGACGGTGCGATGCCCCGCCTGCGCTAGCGCAACGGCGAGGTTAGAAGCAACCGTCGACTTACCCTCGCCGGGTCCGGGACTGGTGACCTGTATAACGCGCGGCGGGTTGTCGGGCCGGCTATACTCGATCGAAGTGCGGAGCCTGCGAAAGCTTTCGGTGATAGGTGAAAGCGGGTTGAGCAAGGTGAGCAGCGAGGTGCTGTACATCGCACCGTCTACGTCGACTGTCTTGTTTCCACCAAAGTCCTCTTGAATCGTGCGCTGCATGTCGGGGATGACCGTGAGCACGTTGAGATTGCGCGCTCGCACGTCGTCTGGCCGGCGAATCTTGGCGTCCAGTGCGCTCAGGAGGAGCACGAAACCGATGCCACCGATGCCACCCAGAATAGCCGAGAGTAGGAGGTTGAGCGATACGCGTGGGCTGACCGGTTCTTTGGGCAAGATGGCATAGTCCACGACACGCACTTCACCGACTTCGGACTGCTCAGCTGCTTGGGCGAACTGCTGCTGGCGCTGAAACTCTACCAAACTCTCCTGCCACTGATCCAAGCTGCGCATGTAGCGCTCCTGGTATACGTTTTGGGTCGGCAACTGGTTGATGCGTCGACGCACCTCAAAAATTGCATCATTGAGCACACTCAATGTAGCCGTCGTCGCGCTCAGCTGAATACGCGCCGTCACGGCCTCCTGTACCAGTTCGGCTACGCGGTTACCCAACGCCGCCGATTCTCCTCCGCCTACCGGAATCCCTCCGGCGATAGTCTCCGAGATTTCGGACGCCGCCTGATCTAGCCGCTGCTGCAACACAGCGAGGTTCTCTCGAAGCTCCACCACACCAGGCCCCGGAGAACTGCTGGTGCGATCGGATGGGGTCCGCGCGTAGAAAATTTCGAGTTGCGCTTCATTCTCGGCGATCTCTTGCTGGAGCCTCGTGATAATAGCCAGATTCGCGTTGCGTAGTTGCCCACGCACGCTGGGCTGCAGGCGATCGATTTCGGCTTCGAGACCACTGACTGTAGCCTGTGCACCGCGCCGCTCGGCCTCGACCTGGTACACCTGCTGCTGCAACCCCTGGATCTGCTGCACGAGCACCTGCGCTTCGGTCTCGGGAGCGACGACGCTCTGGCCACCCAGGTACTCGATAAACTGCCCTTCTTCCACCCGCACAATAGAGTCGAGTCGCTGGACCTGCTGATCGAAGAACTCCCGCAAGCTGGTGGCACCCTGCCGACTCACACGCCGGTCATACGCTTCGTACTCGTCAGCATACACGTTGGCGAGATACATCGCTTCGGCAGGTAATTCGCTCTGGACCGTGATGTTGATCAAGTCGACATCTGGACCGACCGTAGACACACGAAGCAGATTGCTCTTGAGCGACTCGACCGGATCAAACTCGGGGTCGTCCTCGCGAGCGGTCAGCAGATGAAAAGGGCCTCCGGTCAGCGGATTTCGCCCTACCTCCTGCAACCGCCTCACAACTTCACCGGCAATCACCCGCGAGCGGACGATATGAACCTGAGTCTCGATACTGCTGCTCCCACCAAACCCCATCGTGGCGAGATCAGCCAACCCAGGATCCTCGCCTTCGACATGCACCATGCTTGTTGCCTCGAACAGCGGGGCCTGGGCTGCGGTGTACAATGCCACCAAGCTGACTACCACCGTATAGATCGCCAGAACCCACCACTTTCCCTGAAGAATGCGCTCAAACAAGTCGCCCAGACTGATCTCATCGTCCTGCACGATGAGAGGCGACGGGTTGGCCGGGAGAGGTGTCGGAATGATGTCGTTTGACACGTGTGGCTGAAGGCGTCGATTAGGCAGCGAGCAAACTACGCGCCTCGCTGATTCAGAGGCGACCAAACATCTTGTCTTATCCAAATTTGCACGACGCAACTCGCATGTCCGAAGGCAGATGCGCGTTTTCATCCTCCTCGCCTTGGTTATGGTACGCAATCCGCTCTAGCATCGCGGCGCAGTGTCCGTAGCTTGGTCCCTGGCCTATTGATTTGCCCCACTACTGTCATGATTCTACGCCTAGTCACTTCGTGTGCGATTTTGTTATGCCTGCTCCTGGCACCTACGCCCTCAGCTTGGGGTCAAGGCACCGCTACCGCAGAAATCAAGATTGCCGTGACACAGGCCGGAGTGGTCCGCCTAACAGGGGACGAGTTGATCCAGGCCAATGCGTCATTCGCGGGCGTGCCGGTCGACCTGATTCATTTGCATAGCGACGGGACGCCGCTTCCTCTTTTGATTCAGAATACATCCGGTACGCTATCGAGCGCCGACCAACTGCTCTTCGCCGCTACCTCGCCAAACGGCGACGATGAAGCATGGGCTTACGAAGGGTTTAAACCACCAACCGGCGCCGGTACGCTATACGCTGACACGGCTTACTATTGGGTCTCGCTCAGAGACGTGGCGGGACTCCGCTATACGTCTGGCTCGGCGGGAGCAACGGCGGGTGCCTTGCTGCTGAACACCAGGAGATTCGAGCAAGACAACACGTACTTCGCTGGCGCGACGGCTAATTCAGGCAACCCGCTCTACACCCAAGGCGAGGGGTACTACGACGTGCGACTCTCGGGTGGCCAGACGATTGAGCGAATTGTCACCCCCGAGCGGCTGCTGGGCGACAGCTCTCGTGTGGTTGTCCGACTGGTAGGCGGTTCGGGGTCGTCGCATGGGACTACCGTCGAGGTGTCGGCACGTTCTGGCGCTTCGACGTGGGTGGAGATGGGGTCGGCGGAGGTGACGTGGTCGGGGTATGAGGCACGGTTGGTTGCTGTAGGCGGGTCAGCGCCGGAAGCGTCCGAGATCCGTGTTCGGATTCGAATTTCAGCGCCGGTGACTTCTCCGGACTACACGTATCTCGACTACATAGAGGTACAGAACTTCGACCGAGGCTCTGTGGCATCAGGATTGTCGGGAGAGGTCATTTCCCTGGAGGCCGGTAGCATGCAGGTCCCGACCGCTTCGGTCGTGCTCATACCAAACGCCCTTCGAGCTTCGAATCTGGCAACTGGCGCCCGCATCGACGTGCAGGTCGGTGAGCAGGTTTTTGTCTCACCCACTAATGAATTTGTCACACCGAGCCGGATTGCAGACTACAACCGTCCTGCCATTGCAGAGCCGACGGGCGGCGTAGACTATGTCTTGATCACGCGTCCCGCACTTCGGACTTCGGCTGAGGCCTATGCTAGCTACAGACGCACTTCGGGTTACCGCGTGCTCGTCGTCGATCAGCAGGATCTGTTCGATCAGTTCGACGGGGGTCGCCAGCGCCCAATCGCGATCCGTCGCTTTCTCTACGCTACGCAGGCCTGGACCACTCCGCCGCGTTATGTCTTGTTTTGGGGCGATGCGCTGCTGCCGTTCAAGGGCAAGTCTCTCGAGCCGTGGGAGGTCATCTCATTTGGCAACTCGGTTTCGGACGGTTGGTACGGGATGCAGTTCAACGGGCCGACGGATTGGTCTGAGATCGCAGCCATCGGGCGCGTTCCGGTTCGTTCCAATGCGGAAGGCGATCAGTTTCTGGCCAAGATGCAGCGGTACGAATCATCGCCGCCCGCTCGGTGGCCCAAGCGGGGTCTATTCGTGTCGGGCGGCTATTCCGCTGGTGAGGTGTCGACGCTCGCCAGTTATTCCTCAGCGTGGGCGACCACGAGCGCCACTGGTCAGGCTCGTCTCGACACGACACAGATCGTCAAGCGCAATCTGGAGAAAGTCGACGCGCGCTACTTGAAACCCATCGAGCGCCAGATCAATGAGGGAATCGGCTGGTTCTCGTTTTTCGGCCACTCGTCGCCTCAGACGTGGGAAATCGAGACCGCTCCAGCGGCCTCGTATGCCAACCCCGTCCAATTGCCTCTCATTCTCTCGTTTGGATGCCGCACTGGAGCTTTTGCATTAGGCGACTCCTCCACCCACACCCTGTCGCTGGCAGAAGAGTTCGTGATCGGCGCTGAGACGGGAGCCATTGCGCACTGGGGATCGAGTGAACTGAGCACGATCTCTGCAGGGGGCTATTTGGGAAACCAGGTACACAACTTGGTGATGACGGACACCATGCGCGTCTTGGGCGAGGTGTTCCGCACCGCGAAAACACGTTTGGCCGCATTCACCACGGGCGGGAGTAATGCCAAGAACCTACTCCAGTACGGCTTGATCGGCGACCCGGCGACGCGCCTCCAACTCCCGACTCGGCCTAACCTCGTGCTGGCCGAGCGGGCTATTCGAGTGAGTCCCGAACGGCCGTCCCTGAGCGACTCGGTTCTCACGCTCAATGCTCGTCTCGACAACTGGGGCTTGTCGTTTTCCGATTCGCTCTCGGTACGAGTTCGCCACTTCACCCCCGAAGGACTAGCGCGGACAGAGATCAGGCGAGTTGGTCCCTATGCCGACAGCACAAACGCTCGATTCCTCCTTCCGCTTACTGGACTCAAGGCAGGAGCACACAGCGTGGAAGTCTCGATCGACAGCGAGGACACCATCGCGGAATCGACGGAAACAGACAACACGACGACTTTTTCGTTCGTCGTCTCCACACGCACGCTGGCGTCGAGTACCCTTTCCAACGACGTGTTCTACGGTCGCCCCCCCGTTCTCAGCGTGACGCGCCCGACCTCGGCCCCCGACACCGGAAGAGTCGCTTTTCAAGTGGACACGACGCGCACGTTTTCCTCTTCCCTCCTCCAATCGGCGACGCGAGGCCTGATGCGCATCGCTCAGTTCGAACCTCAGCAATTGCGGCCAGACCAGCAGTACTTCTGGCGCTTCCGCGACGAAACCGACGCGTTCAGCCCATGGATCGAACAGTCGTTCCGCTTTGCTCCTTCGCTGGGCCGCGTCGGATGGGTACAGACGCGACCGACCGTTACGGAAGGGGAGAACAATGCACTCCGCTCGGGCGAGGTTCTATTGAGCACCTACAATACCTTTGTGTCGATGGCGTCCGAGCGAGGCGGTGGTGCACTGCTTGGAAGCATCGCCGTAGGTGATCAGTCGTTCGTCACGTTGACGCTTGGTTGGGGATTTGTTGTCATTGATGGCGTGACCGGCGAGGTGAAGTATGCAGCCTCTCTACCCACATTCAATATGTCCGCAAGCCTGGAGGATAGATTCCAGACGAACAAAGCGCTTGCCACAGCTCGATTGGACAGCTTGGCGCGCGGTCTGACACCAGGAGGCCTGAATCGAGGCGACATCATTCTCGGCCGCACGAGGCACCTGGGCAATAGCGATGGACCTATCATTGGTGACGATGTCAAGGCATCGATTCGTGCATTGGGTAGTGTCGCCATCGACACGCTGACGTATAGCAATCACCTCTGGCAGATGGTCACCCGCGTAGGATATCCCGATCAGACGCGCGAACGTGTTGTTCGGAGAACCGCAGACTCCCCCAGCGAGATCAAATGGGATACAACCCTCGTCTTCCGTAATCGCTCGGCCATATTTACGAGCGAGCCAATCAGCGGGGCGCTGGCCTGGCTCGAAGGGGGAGCGGAAGGATCGCTTCCGGCCAACGTGTCGGCAACCGTCGATGTGCTCGGCTCGGACGGAACGACTGTTCTCGCATCGGCTCCTCTGGGCAACTCGCTCGACCTGTCCGCGATCGACGCGCAGGTGCAGCAGCAGTTGCGCTTGCGGATGCGGGTGATGGACGAACGGGCATACGAGCCGATCACACCGGACACGCCCTTCGCCGCGGGCACGCTCGCGGCGTGGCACCTCGGCTACGAACCGGTGCCGCGCGTCGCACTCGACGCCGTCACGACGACGCAAATCGACATCGCCGAAGGAGAGATCGCGCGGTTCTCCGTTCCTGTTCAGAACCTCTCGCTCAGCGACGCGCGCGACGTGCGCCTCGAACTCTTCCTATCCGAACCGGGACGCACCGAGCGGCTGCTCCGCACCGATACGCTTGGCACGCTGCCTGCAGGCGCGGCACTCACACGCGAGATCGAGGTGGCGACGAATGGTTTGACCGGCACCAACCAGTTGCGCTTCCGGCTCCGCCACCTCGACGAAGCATCCTCGCCCGATGACGGTCTCTCCGACTACGCTCTCACGTTCCACGTTCAGGGCGATGCGACCGCTCCGCGCTACGTCATCACCATCGACGGCGACGAGTTCGAGCCTGACGACGAACCTATAGCCAACCTCCAGGACCCTGCGTTTCCGTTTGTGTCGGCGCGTCCGACTATCGAGATCCAGGTGCGTGACGACAACCGCTTCCGGGCGCTAACGGACGCTTCGGTGATCCAACTCTCGCTCAACGGCAAACCGATCTCTATCTCTGATCCCGACGTGCGCTTCACGCCAGGCGACACACTTGCGGGTTTGGTCTACACGCCCGACTTGACACGCTCGGACTCGACATACACGCTCGTCCTGCGCGCATTCGATGCGTCAGGCAACGAAGCAGCCCGCAGTCCCTACCAGGTCCACTTCCGCGTGCAGACGGAGCTAGAGATCGAATCCGTCCTCCCCTACCCCAACCCGATGACCGACGCGACGACGTTCGCGTTCCGAGTCAAGGGCGCCGATGCGTCCGAGGTCGAGGAGGCACGGTTGCGCGTCTACACACTGACGGGACAGGTGGTACGCGAGTTCGACCTTACGGGTAGCGGTCCCGATGCGCTCGACGCCGGAATGCTGCGTATCGGCTGGAATAAGCTCCGCTGGGACGGGACGGACGCCGATGGGGATCGCCTGTCGCCAGGCGTCTATCTCTACCGTGTGTTCTTGCGCGGAGCCGAGGGATCACTGGGGCAGACTCAGGTGGAGCGCATCGCTATCGTCCGCTAAGCCTCAACTAGCGTCAGGCGTAATCGCTTGGAGCGATGACGAAACCGCTCTTTCCTCTCAACCCGTCGACGAAGCCGCGGACGGCGAGCCACCAGCGCTGCACGTCGCCACGGTGGTGGATCAGCGCGGCAGGCAGGCGAAGGGCAAGTTGGACTGCAGCAATGGCGATACTCACCCGCCACTGTCTTGGCGTCGCGTGGGCGCTGCTGATCAGCAGCGGGTTGCGGACGGCGTAGTAGACGCGCCACTTACCTTTGGTCATGACCGTCCGCCCCATTACGCGGCGGGTGTGTTGCGCCTGGTTGTTGTGATGGACGACACGGCTCGCCCCGACGCCAACCAGCCGCCCATGCCGCGCTAGGCGTACGCAGTATTCGGTGTCGTCGGCGTCGATGAAAAAATCGGCGCGCGGCGTTTCTGTCCGAGCTGCATCGCCACGAATCAGCAGTCCGACGAAGGACAGAAACGACACATCGACGGTCTCGCCTCGGTCTGGGACGACAGCGGTTTTGTGCATCCGTGCCAGATCATACTGCGCGATGTGCAGCGGCTGAACCTGCCCGTCCGACCCGACCTTCACCGGACCGCTCGCGGCAACGTCCGGCTCCATCTGTCGAACTAAGTGCGCCAGCGCATCCGGCTCGGGTTCGACATCGTCGTCCATCACCCACACCAGATCCCATTGGTTCTCGGCGGCTCTTTCGATACCCGCCGCAAATCCGCCCGAAGAACCAGCGTTCGATGGCAATCGCACCACGTCCAGACTCGGAGAAGCGTCCAGCACGTCGGCAGTGTGATCCGTTGACGCATTGTCGACGACGATGATGCGGTCGATGGCGTATGACTGATTGCCCAAGGCGCGTAGGCACACGCCGAGCAGATCGGCCCGGTTGTATGTCACGACGACGGCGCATACGGAGCGATGAGCAGGCAGAATCATGTAACAGAACGAGGAGAAATACGTGATTTGACGAACCTGAGCCACGGATCAACGAATGTCACCCACGACGATTCGGATCGGTAGTTTTCGAGCGCCTGAGCAACGTTTTCGGGCGATAGATCAAGCGCGCGAACGACTGCCTGGGCCAGATCCGCCGGATTGTGGGCTTCAAACAATATGCCGACCTCGTCTTCGAGAACGGTCTCTCGGAACGCATCGAAGCGCGGCGCCACGACCGGACGACCGTAATGTGCCGCAATCTGCAGTACGCCTGAAGAAGCAGGCCTACGGTAGGGCAGGGCAACCACATCGGCCGCGCAAAACACGTGCGGCACATCGGCGTCAGGCACTAGGCCGGGGCGATAGGTAATGTAGTCGACGCGCGACATCATCGACAGCAACGCTTCGATATGCGACCGGGCCGATGGGTGGATAGCGCCAGCAACGACGAGGTGCGCCCCTGTGCGTGCGTGGATGCTGCCGAAGGCGTCGAGCAGCAGGTCCAGTCCCTTGTACGACTTGATGTGGCCGAAAAACAG
>CAXBBB010000038.1:0-9856 GCA_963973615.1 uncultured Rhodothermales bacterium
CGGAACGGCTCCCAACCCCGCCCGCGACGTCGCTACCCTCCGCGTCGACCTGCCCCAGACGGCAGAAGTGACTGTCGAAGTCTATGACGTAATGGGCCGCCGTGTGCTCACCACGCCATCGGTAACGCTGGGCAGTGGATCCAACCGCACCGTATCGCTTGGGCTAGGTGGACTGGCATCGGGAACGTACCTCTACCGCGTCAGCGCTCAGATGGGCGACGCCACTAAGGTCCGTACGGGTCAGCTCATCATCGCGCGTTAACCTCAGAGCTTCGGCTCTTACCCTGCGGGGCGTCTTCACTCGAAGGCGCCCCGCTTTTTAGTTTGTGAACAGGCCTTCTGTTCACAAGTGATCCTAGAGATGACTCGATCCGGTGGTCGCACTTCGTGTGATCAGGTGGCCCACACGACCCCTTGCGGAGCAGTTTGAAGCCAGCCCGCCTATACATTTGGCGCTTGAGCATCTTCAGCCGGTTGAGCTAGACCTCAGCCTGACCGCTGCACCACGACTCAAACAACGCGGCATACACGGCGGCGTAGTCGCGACGCAGCCCCTCGCCAAAGGTCGCCGGCGCGATGTTCTTGCTCGCCTGGCATGCGGGGAGCCATCCATCCAGTTTGTGCGGGTAGGTTTTTCCTACCAGGGCGTGCGCTGAGGCGCCCCGTACGCTCGCCAAGTAGCGGACGAAGACCTGCTGGAGGTTGTAGATCAGGTGCAACCGATCCGAGACCTGGAGCGCCCTTTGTGCTCGCGCGGACCTCCTCAGCCGAGCCGGCGGGCACGCAGGATGATCTCGACGCCGAGACCGAGGTAGCCCTCCGGTCAGGCAGCAGGTCAACAGGCTTCATCCGCTCCAAGTCGATCAGAATCACTCTCCCTCGCTCGCCCTTTGCGCCACACCTAATCGTCTACTTCTAACGCTCCCGACGTCTCCTTCACCGGGAAACGGGGGGCAGTGAAGGGGACGCCGAACCGTGGCAGGCCTTGTTGCTATCCCGGGATCTGCGAGCAAGCGTACTCCAGGCTCCGCACCAACAGCGAGACCGGACTTGCGCCGTGGCGAGTGGGTCGGTACGGCGGGCGTAGCGAGCGACGAGATCTGGAAATGGCTAAGCGTGTCTATCGAGGCCAGGCCCCGCAGGTGGCGAAATCGTCGGACTCACAGCCTGAATCCTACGGCGCGGTCGCTGACCTGGGGGTCTGCTGGTGAGCGGACGAAGAGCCCGAGCAAGCAACTCAGGCAGACGGCTTTGCAGGCCTTAGTGCTCGTATTGGCAGGAGGTCAGATGGGTCGGAGCCGAGACGGCGGCCTGGCATGCGAAACAGGACGGCGAAGACAGCCATGCAGAAACGGGCGGGCGAGCCTGCTTCTACATGACTGAGCAAGATGCCGTCCGACATCACACAACGTGCGGAAGAGCCACGAAAGCGGGTTCGCTCACCAGATCAACTCAGCGCCACTCACACAGAACTTGTGTCTATCGTGTTTTAGTGACCACCACCGTCTCGCGGGCGTTGGGGGTCTCCACGACCACGAAATACGCCCCGCTGGCCGCACCTTCACCTGCCCAAGACAATCCATGTATCCCAGCAGAATACAGCGTGTTAAACGCCAATTCTGCTACCTGCTGCCCCAGAACGGAGTAGACACGAGCAGTCACACGGTCAGACTGCCCTATGGCGAATCGAATCGTGGTCTCGTTGGAGAACGGGTTCGGCTGCGAGGGCAAAAGATTGAGATCGCTCTCAATCTCCGCCTCATCAGCCGATGAGGTAGCGGTTACTGGCGTCGCGGCGAGGCTCTCGTTCCACGTGCGGTCCAGCGCCGTCACGACGTATTGGTACGTGGTAAACCGCTCCGCCGAGCGGTCGGTGTACGCCAGGGAGTCACCAGGCACCACGTCTAGCAGATTGGCGCCATTCTCCAGATCAGCGGGTAGATCAGGGATACCCTCAAAACGGTAGATAGCGTACCATGACGCCGTATCACCGTCGGAGGCTGGAGAAGGAGCCTGCCAGGTCAAGCGAATGTTCTCGGGCGTGCCCTGATGCGTGAGCGCAGTCGGCGTATTGGGGATGACGTCGTCTTTCCACGGCATCGTCGGCGGCAGCGCTGGATACTTCCATAGGGTTTGCTGGAGCGAGTCGCGCAGCGGGTTGTAATCTGTTCTCACCGGCTTGCCCGGTTCGGCGAGCCGGCCGTTGACGGTGATGTTGTAGCTGCGAAACAGGACACTGCCCTGGATCCCGGTCGTCTGGTTGAAACGAATCTGACGCGGAACGCCCGTCTGAGCATAGTCCCGGTACGCGCCTAGGCCAGGATAGAGGTGTCGGCCTCCAGACATTTGGTCCATCCACCAGGGAGCGAGCTTGGCGTAATCCTGACCGCCCCCAAAATTCCAGTACAGCTGAGGAGTCAGGTAGTCGAGACTCCGCGCCTGCGTCCACGCCAGAGCGTCGGCGAAGATTGTGCTGTAGGCGTTAAGGCCCACGATACCGCTAGGCGTCCCGCTCTTCCAGATACCGAAGGGCGAGATGCCATACTTAACATCGGGATTAATCGCATGAATGCTGTCGGCGACTTGCTGGACGAACAGGTTGATGTTGTCGCGACGCCAGTCTCCTCGGTCGATAAACCCTCTCCTGTAAGCAGCGAAGGTAGGCTCGTCCTCATTTGTGACGCCGCTAAAGCTGCCACTGGGATACGGATAGAAGTAATCGTCGAAATGAATACCGTCCACATCGTACCGGCGAACGATGTCAGCGACAATGGACGCGTTATAGTCACGAGCGTCAGGTATACCGGGGTTGATGACCGCAATGTTGGTCCCGTTGAACGTCATAATCCAGTCGGGATGCTTTTTGGAGACGTGCGAAGCATCCAACGTGCGCGCACCGGCACTGACTTCAGCACGGAACGGATTGAGCCAGGCGTGCAACTCCATTCCACGCTTGTGGGCCTCTTCGATGGCGAACGCAAGAGGGTCATACCCCGGATCTTGGCCTTGCGTACCCGTCAAGATGTGCGACCATGGCTCCTTTTCTGACGCATAGAGCGCGTCTCCCTCCGACCGCACTTGGAAAAAGATCGCGTTGACGCCGCTCTCTTTGAGTACGTCGAGATAGGCGCGAAACTCGTTCTGCTGTTGAGTAGCGCCACTCGTTTTGGGCCAGTCCAGACTACCCACTGTGGCGATCCACACGGCGCGAAACTCGCGCTTGTTGGACGACTCGACCTGAGCCTGTACCGAGGAGCCTAGAGAGAACGTCACCAAAATGACGAGGAGTAGAGTGCGCATAGAACGGAAGCGGTTTCGAGGAAGAGGAATCTACAAAACAAGAGAGGAGGCGCCCGGGCTATTCCGGACACCTCCCCTCGGAGTAGTATGACGAAGCGGTTACCGAAGAACGGTCATCGCGCCGGTCGCGCTACCCACTTCCGTGGTCAGGCGGTAGACGTAGGTACCTGTAGGCAGGTTCGACGCATCAAACGTGGCATCGAACGTGGCAGACGGTAGCACGTCATCGACGAGAACAGCGACTTCGCGTCCGAGCAGGTCGTAGACGGCGAGCGTTACGGCTCCGGCCTGCGTCAGTTCGAACGTGATCGTCGTCTCACCCGAGAACGGGTTCGGAGCGTTCTGGTGGACGGCGATGCCTGTCGGCAGCTCTTCACGCTGGGTGATAGCCGTGGTTTCCGAGAACGTGTAGACTGCTAGGCCGAGGCCACTGTCGAATCCACCAGCATAAGCAGTCATGCCATCGGGCGAGAAGGCGAGGGCACGCTGAAACTCGGTGCTGGCCCAGACAATGCTGTCAACCGGAGCAGGGTTGGGAGTAGCGGCCGTGAGGTCGCTCACGTTGAATCCGTACCATACCAGCGGTGTGTAGCTCGTACCGAAGGCGTCGTTGTTGGCTTCGATTCGCGCAGGGCTTCCCGACTCAATATATACGCGACCATTGGTCGGGTGGAATGCGATCGACTCAGGAGCTAGGCCTCGCAGGACCGTGTCGGGAGCACCGAACGAGCTGAAGAGATCATTCCGCGTATACATGAGCGTCGCGTTGAGCGTGAAGCGCGGCGCGATGACGGTCAAGCCGTCGGCCGAGACATCCATCGCGCGGCTGATTCCTCCAACGGCGGCATCGAATTGCTCGACTTCGCGGCTCAGGTCGGCCGAATAGACAACACCTGGACGACCACTCAGGACAGCGGTGAGGTAAACGTTGCCGTTTGCGTCCACGCCCGGCGAAGTAGCACTCGTTCCGAACTCGGTGTCGCGCGAGCCGACTTTGGTGCCGTCAGCTGCGTTGATAGCATAAAGAATCGATCCGAACGAAGCGTAGATCGTCTTTCCGTCAGGGCTCGCGGACATACCACGTCCGGTCATCGTCTCGTACTTCTTGTTACCTGTCGCCGAGTCGACGCCGCGGTAGAAGATGGCCAACGTGTCTACGTTCGCGCCACTTCCGTCCTTGAGGGTGAGCAGTGGCGAGAAGGCGCACTGCGTACCGTCTGGCTTCAAGCAGTACAGACCGGTGACGGCCAGATCACTGCCGCTCGTGACGACGGTCGAGTTGATCTGAAGGTCTTCGGTCAGAGTGATGTTTTCAATAGGTCGGTGAGACTGAACCCAGACATTGCCTGATGCATCAACAGCCAAGCCGTGAACGTCAGCGACGTAGGCGCCAGTCGTGCCGCGACGCAGCGTGTCGGAAGGCAATGTGCCGTCGTAGGTCCAAGTTTGGGATGCTGCAGGCATGGCAAAGCCAGCGAGCAGAATGAGGAGTACCAAGCGCTTCATAAGTGAAGTAGGTTAGGAGTGGAATACGGTAAGGATTGCGTCGTGGAGGGTTACCGTTCCCCTTCCACTGAAGTGTTAACCCGGAGTAAGCCGGACTCTTTGGAGAGCGATTCTGGATCTGCGACGAGTCGAGGACCCGAAACGACCAAGAACGGACTGCCATCTGCAACCCACTCCAACCCATAAGTGATTCCCCGAAGCAAACCTGGATAGAAGGGTGCCGCAGAATCGCCGGAAGACGAGATTCGAATCAGGGGGATCTCATTCGACTGGATCGGATCAGGCAGTTTGCTGACCGTCTGCATGCCGACGAACAGGGCGCCCGTTGCATCAGCGGCAATACTGGTGGCTTGCAGGTTTGGATAGGAAGCCGTGATGTCGAAGAACACCTCCGACGCGCCCGAGATTTCGCCGTTGGTGAGAGGAAAGCGGATGATCGTGCTCTGAGGCCGCTCCGGGTTGCTGGTAGCAATGAGCATAGCTGCGTACAGGAAGTCGGCGCGCGCTTCGATGGCTACGACTTCGCCCTGAACGGGCGTCGTCGTCCCACTACCGTCTGAGGCAATGCGAAGCAACACAGCATTCCCGAACCCACCAACCCACAGCGCTCCACCGGACGCATCGAGGGCCGTCGCGTTAAGTCCGCCTGCTCCGAAGCGACTCATGATGAATCGCGTTATCGTGTTCGTACCTCCTTCAGGAATAGCAAAAACGGCGGCCACCCCTCGAACGCCCAACAACTCGCCATTGAAAAACTCCAGATCGGAGTAGCTCTGAGCCGACGAGTTGTAGACTTCCGTCGTGTTGTCGTCTGACACCTTGATGGTCCCGGTAGGAGTGCTGACTCCTGCAGAAATCGAGCGGCGACCAAAGAACACGTCCCCGTTCGGCCCAACCGTGACTGCGCGTGTGACTTCGTTGACCGGAACCTCCGTATCTAACCGGACGACAGCCGGAAGTAACTCGTAATTGATCGTCTGGCTGAAGTTCTCGGCGCGTAACACCGACACCTTTACCGGAATGCCTGGGCGCGGCATGTTAGGCGCTTTGAGCGTGATCTCTGTTGGCGATAGCGACAGAATCGGCTGACGCTCGCCAGCGAAATACACGAACGTGCTGTCCCTGCTCGTGCTGAAGTTGTTACCAATCAGCGTGAGCGTCGTTACCCCCGCCAGCGCCTGCCCTGGGTCGGGGCTGATCTTGGTCAACACCGGGTCCACACGGCTCACGTAGCTCCCATCTTCGATGGGATCGAATAAGCTCGGGCCTTCGCCCGTGTCGCAGGCGGCGAAAGTCAAGAGGAGTAGCAGGGCGCAAGAGGCTCGCAGCAAGGCGGTAGCGGTCATACGAAAAGAGGGTCCGAACGGTCGTCGGTGGGGCGTCGGGTCGGGTAGGGCGATCAAAACGCGAGGTTGAGGCTGACACGGTGTACGCGGCCAAACTGGTTGAACACGCCGAAGTCGGTATAGGCGTAGTCTGCGCCGATACGCGTTCCGCCGATCTCACGCTGCACCCCTCCACCGAGGCTGATGCCCTGCTCGTCCGTCGGGGCAACGTAGCCTGCACGTAGGAAGAGCGTCTTGGCGAAGCCATACTCGGCGCCGAAGTTGAGTTGTTCTTCGAAGTCGCGCGAGTTGGTCGCATCGACGCTGACGATCATCGAGTGCAAGTTGCGATCGAGCGAGGTCAGGTTGACCGCGTCGATAGAGAACCCGATGCGGAGCGTGAGCGGAAGTTGAAAACTCTCCTCGACGAAGGTGACTTCGCTCGAGAAGTTGCGCGCCGTCACCGCGAAGTTGAGGCCACGCAGAGGCGTCTTGTAACGCATTCCAAAGTCGTAGGCCAGCGTTCCTTCGCTCGCATCGATGCGGTCCAGCCCGCCACTTCCGCTCCGCCGATCGACCGGGCTACCCAGATCGAGGTGTGCGTATTTGACGTGCCCGCCAATGGAGAATCGATCGCTCAACGCACGTGCATAGCCCACACCGACAGCAAATGCGGTGGGCTTGAAAGACCCCAGTTCAACGTAGCCCACTTCGTTGTTGGCTCGAATCGTCTCGAGGAAGCTTCCGTAGTCGACATGTTGGAGCGTCAGGCCGACGACGCCATAGCGTCCATCGCGCGGGGCGAACGAGAGGCCTGCGACGTTGTACGTGATGTCGGCGATGTGCTGCACCTGGCCGGCACCCGCTGATAAGAAGGTGGTCTGTCCGGCCATGCCTGCCGGGTTGTAGAACAGCGATGCATAGGTGCCATCCATCGCGGTGACTGCGTCACCCATAGCAGCAGCACGTGCGTCAACCGAGAGGCTGAGAAACTTCATGCCGGTCTGTGCAAGCTTCTCTTGCTGGGCCTGAGCGGGCAGCACGAGCACGCACGCACAAAGGGCGAGGGCGAAACGGGTCGTCATGGAACGCGAAAAAAGAGTCATGATCGGCCTTATCGAATGATGACGAACTTGCGGAATGCCGTCTGGCCTTCCGAAAACAGTTGCTCGCCCGTACTGTTGTCGACGATGTCGGCGGTGACGGTGATGACAGCGATGTAGATGCCGGATACGATCACCTGACGCGACGACGTCGTGTGATCCCAGAACACGTCGCCCGAGCCGTCGGCGTGCTCAATGGTGTCGATCAGTTCGCCGAGTTCGGTAAAGATCTGAATGCGGCCGGGGGAGCCGATGTAGAACGGGTTGGGAACGACGCGAATGCCCTCCATCGCCGCACCCTGTGGCCGCTTGAGTTGCGTCGGCGTGTACGTCTGACCGTAGTAGCGCGAAGACGTCAACTTGCGGCCTGCCGGTGCTCCGTCCGAACCATCTGTCGTGCCGCCTGTCGCGACGACGTAGTAGAAGTAGTCGATACCACGCTTGGGCGTCGTGTCGTCGTACGAGCGATCTGCGGCACCACCCGTGTAGATGAGTTCGTAGTCCTCGTCGACGTTGCTCTCCGCGCGCCAGACTTCGAATCCGTTCTGAGTCGACCCGGGGTACACCTCCCATGCGATGGTGATGCGATCCCCACCTCCATCGACTGAAACCTGAGACGGTGGCAACGGAGCCGCCTGAATCTGATAGCCACTGTTGTAGTTGGCGATAGCGCGGTTGAACGTCTGGAACAGAGAGTCGCGCGAACTGAGCACCCATTCGTTCTTATTCAGGCTGGCGCCGCCGTTGATGTTCACGCCAAGCGGTTGCAGGTGCGCATTTGCCGGGTTCTCGTTCACCTTCACCTTGAAGGCTTCGCCGACCGCCCTGTTGGCTTCCCGGCTCAACCCGTCAGCAGCTTCGGCGACGACGATACGGACGGACTCGCCTGGAGCGAGGGTATAGGGGCCATAACCAAAACCTGCCGAGTACCCGCCCGACGTACCACGTGCCGGGTCGGCTTTGGTGTCGATCCATCCCGCCATGCCGGAGGGCTCAACGACGTACGCATGACGCGCCAACGCGTCGTTGGTCATAATGTCCTCGTACTCGCGGCGCATCTTGTCGACGGTGAACGCATCGTTGCCTGACGTGAGGTCGTCGTCCGAGTGGATCCAGTTCATCACGCTTGGCTGGCTCTTGTCGTCGGACGAATCGGTTGCTGATGCGTCAGCGTGGAGCACGACTGTCCCGATAAACTGTGAGGCACCCAAACGGCCCAACGTATCGTCCGACGCAATCTGAACGGCGGGAACGCCTTCTCTCAGAATTGGACCGCCGACGTTGTTGTACGTGCGCTCGTTGTCCGTTGCGAGACCGTGCCATGCAAATATGGCGCGAAAGTCCTCTCCGGGACCGGTCGTCCCATACTGCGCGTCTAGGCCATCGCCGCGTGCGTCGAGCATGGTTTGGCGCCCCCATCCGGTCGGGTTGCCGATGAGATAGCGCGTTTCGCGCGCGACGCTCCACCGGTATTGCCAATAGGGCACGAAGTCGGTGATCGTCTGCGAGGGCAGCTCGATTTCAGGGTCTCCATCGGTATTGCCCGTGTTCTCGAACACGTACTCGATGATGTGGTAGTTGTCGTGAAACGGGTTGGAGAACTGATACGCGGTACGCGTCATCGTCACGCCGAGAAGCGTGTTGACCACGGTGATGATGGCACGGTCAGCCGGAAGGTTGGGATCGACACGGTCGTTAACCATCGACGCTTCAGGCTCGGTCAACGCACCGTCGACGAACACGACGGGCGGCTCGTACTGCGACACCATCTCGAAGCTGACCGGGAAGAACTCGCCCGATCCGATGGCACGCGGCCCCGCGTGGACAACGCGGATGGGGAACGTCGCGCCCGACGGGCCGGTGACGTTGCGCGCTCCTAGCCACAGACCTTCCCCGGCCTGCATGTCGGTAAAGTCGTAGATGCCGGGCCAGCGCCAGCCGTCTTGCTGGTTACCCACGAAGCCCTGTGACTCGGGCTCGGCGCCGACGGCCGAATACCAGTTGTGCAGGCTTCCAGCGGAAAGCCACTTGAGTTCGAACTGCGCCTGAGCCGGAGCCGCCGCAAACGCGACGAATGCAACGGCAGCGATCAGGGAGAGGCGCGTTCTGGAGAGAGTGCGAAGGATCATCAGAAAGAGAAGCGTACGCCGAAGTAGATGTCGCGCGGATTGAGGAACGTCAGGAAGCCCTGGTTGGGCATATCGATATAGGCCCGGTCTTCGATCACCTGATCGATAGTGCCCTGGTCCGCTTGGCTGAACGAGCCACCGCTGTATTGCAGGTATTGACCCGTCGAGCGCTCGTAGTAGAAGCGGCCTTCGATAGGCGTCGAGACGCTCTCGCGACCGGAAATATTGGTAATCGGAACGAAGGCGATGTCCTCTTTGCGATAGTCGCCGGGGCGATCGTCTCCGGGGATGTTGTTGTAGTCATCGCTCGCAGGCAGGCGAAGCGAGCGCATGTAGTCGAGATAGTCTTGACCGTCGACGAAACCGTCGAACGACAGGCGGCGCTGACCGAGCGCGTTGAACACGTCCATGAACAACTCAGCGCGACGCCCCGAGCCAACGCGGAAGGTCTTGCTCAGGCGCAGGTTGAGGTTCGTGAAGTCAGCGAACTGCA
>CAXBBB010000039.1:0-9856 GCA_963973615.1 uncultured Rhodothermales bacterium
CAACCCATCCACTCGAAGTTCGGTGTCGACTATGGCGAGCAAGCGACGTAGTGCCACCCTGACGCGTCTGGCACGCACGTATCGGCGACGAACTCGTTAGCATTATCGACTTCGGAAACCGGGCAGGGCAGTTCACTGGTACCGCTCCTTCCCCACAACTCCGCCTCACCATGCGCTTTTTCGTTCTCCTCACTTTCCTGCTGCTCGCCTGCAGTGCACCGGTTATCGCTCAACCATCGTCTGCTCCGGTTGGTCAAGTCATGGCCGAAACCGGTCCGGTCGGTCTGTTTCGCGTCGCTGGAGACCTGGAGCGGCCTTGGGCGATGACGTTTCTACCGGACGGACGCATGCTCGTCACCGAGCGACCGGGCCGCCTGCGCATTATCACGCCGGACGGTGACGTGTCCGATCCCGTAGCGGGCACCCCAACGGTCTACGCACAGGGACAGGGCGGATTGCTCGACGTTGCCCTCGACCCCGACTTTGCATCAAACCAGTATGTCTATCTGAGCTACGCGCGCCCCGGACCGGACGGAAGCGCGGCAACAGCTGTCGGGCGTGGACGCATGGTCGACGACAGCATCGAAGGGTTTGAGGCGCTCTTCACCCAGGAGCCCTACATCACTGGACCTAACCACTTTGGCAGCCGCATCGCGTTCGGCCCAGACGGCATGCTGTACCTCACGATGGGCGAGCGCTTCCAGTTCGATCCGGCTCAGGACCCATCCAACCACTTGGGAGCACTCGTTCGTCTGAACCGCGACGGCTCCATTCCCTCCGACAACCCGTTCGTCGGCGACGCGTCGGTACAAGATGCCATCTGGTCCTATGGACACCGAAACGTCGAGAGCGCCGCCTTCGACCCCGCTACGGGCTACCTATGGATCGCAGAAATGGGGCCGCTGGGCGGAGACGAACTCAACCGCATCGAGCGCGGCGCTAACTACGGGTGGCCGACCGTCAGTTGGGGCATCAACTACGACGGGACAGATACCCCCGACCCGACGACGCGGCCCGACTTCGCTGACGCAACGAAGTGGTGGTCGCCCGTGATTTCGCCATCGGGTATGGCGTTTTACGTCGGCTCCGTCTTTCCTGACTGGACAGGCAGCGCGTTTATTGGCAGTCTGTCGCGCCAGGGCGTCGTCCGACTAGAGATCGACGGTGGAGTCGTGACGCACGAGGAGATCTTGCCGCTCGACAGCCGCATCCGCGAAGTCGAAGCCGGTCCCGACGGCTACCTCTACGTCCTCACCGACAAGAACGACGGTAGTCTCCTCCGCATGGCTCCGTTTGCAGGCGAGTGAACAGCGCAACGAAAGCCCCACAAGCCAGGACCACGCTAGCCTACCTCCTGCTCGCCCTCCTCCCCTTTCTCACCGCAGGCGCCCAGACCGACACTACCGTTGTCCTCGACGCCATCGAAGTCACCGCCGCTCCGTTTCGACTCGACGTCGCTACGGCACCGATCGCCCTGACCATCCGGGCGCGCTCATCAGCAGAGCAAGCGACCGATCCAGCGACGAGTCTGGACGCGCTGGGCTATGGGCTGCCCGGTGTTTGGATTTCGGACCGAGGGAATGCTTCAACCGGAGAGCGCGTGCTGATCCGCGGGACCGGCGGACGAGCCGCGTTTGGCGTCCGCAGCACGCACGTGCTGCTCGACGGCGTCCCGCTGACGCTGGCAGATGGGCAGTCGCAACTCAACGTCGTCGATGCAGCACTCGTGCAATCGGTCGAGGTAATCCGAGGTCCGGCGTCTACGTTCTGGGGTAGCGGATCAGGCGGCGTGCTATCGCTCTCGACGCGCGCCCATCCCGATGCTCCGCGCGTGGTGGTTCGAGGCAGCGGCGGCGCATACGGTCTGGCGCAGGGGCACGTCGCCGTTCGACCCGACGTGGAAAATGGGCGATTGGCCTTTTGGGCATCGGCGCAGCGTGCCGACGGCTACCGCGACCACAGCGCGTACCGCATAGCGCGCGGCGGACTCTCGGGCGAGCGTACGTTCTCGGGTGGACGCTCGGTTGGCGTCGTGCTGCTGGGCGCTTGGATGCCCCGCGCCGAATCGCCGGGCGGACTGACACCGGAGGCTGTAGCCGAGAACCCGCGCCAGACCCGCGACCTGTCGATCACGCGCGATGCGAGCAAAGAAGTCGCGCAGGGACACGCCGCGCTGACGTATCGCCAGCCCATCGGAAGCGCGACGGTATCGGTGGCCTTCGGCGGCGGCGCCCGAAAGCTGCGCAACCCCATCATCCCTCGCTACATCGCGCTGGACCGATGGACAGGGTTCGCGCGAGCGACGATGGAAGGCGGACGCGCAGTCCGTTGGGCTGTCGGCATCGAAGCCGAGACACAGCGCGACGATCGACTCGAAACGACCAACGAAGGCGGACAACGCACGGGTACCATCCTGACCGACCAGCGCGAATCCGTCGACAGCGGCGCCCTGTTCGGAAGCGTCCAACTGCCTATCACCGACCGATTCGCTGCCACTCTCGCCGCTCGGGGTGATGCGTTGCGGTACGCTGCTACACCTGAAGGCGCACCCCAACGCGCGCGGACGATTGCGGCGTTCAGCCCGTCTCTCGGGGCCACCTATCGCATCATCGCCGACCGAACGGCAGCCGTCGCATACGCCAATGCGTCACTCGCCCTCGACGCCCCAACGACGACCGAACTGGGCAACCGCGCCAACGGAAGCGACGGCTTCAACGACGACCTATCGCCCGAACGCACGCGCGCGCTCGAAGCTGGATTCCGAGTGACTCGGAGTGTCGCGAGTGGAACAGTCGGTCTGGACGTTGCCGCGTTTGCCTCGCGTGTTACCGACCTGCTCGTTCCGCGCGAGATCGACGACGTGACGTTTTTCGCCAACGAAGGCACCGCAAACTTCTCTGGCGTCGAGTTGGGTCTGAGCGCCCAACACCTGCGGCTGGCATCGGGCCGACTCGACGCGCACGTCGCCGCCTCGGTCCAGACCGATACGCCGCCGCTCGGCTACCCTCCCCACTTCGCCACGTGGACCCTGACCTGGACCGCTCACGCGCCCTTCCCTCTGATCGTCGGCGTCGATGGCGAGTCCGTTGCCGCATACTCGGCAGGGGATGCACTTCCCGACGCGCCTGGATATTCAGTCGCCCACCTACGGCTGGGAGCGGCTGGGTTGTCCGTCGGCAGTGGCATGACCGTTTCGCCGTTCGTGTCGCTGCGCAACGCAGCGGACGTACGCTATTCGGGGTCGGCCATTGTCAACGCGTTCGGCGGGCGCTACCTCGAACCGTCGCCCGGGCGTCATGTACTCGCGGGCGTGTCGATCTCGCTTCGGTGATCCGAGGCACCTACGCCGACTAGACGTGCGTGGTGGACTCGAAATGGGGAGGCCGATTCGTGGGCAGGCAAACCGTAAACGCACTGCCCTCGCCTACCACCGACTGCACCGTCACCCGGGCGCCGAGAACCTGCGCGGTGCGCTGCACAAGTGCCAACCCGATACCAGCGCCCTCATGTTGGCGGGCGTGCTGAGTGTCTTCCTGCGTGAACGGCTCGAACGCGTTGACCAAAAACGCCTCGTGGATGCCCACGCCAGTGTCTATCACCGAAAGGCACGCCTCCCCTTCCGAAACGTCCACGCGTAGCCGAACCGTACCCGATGGGGTAAACCGAATCGCGTTGTGGATGAGATGATCAAGGATCCGGCTGAGCAGACGCTCATCGGTGTAGACAGCCACATCGCCGCTCGCACTTGGGGCATCGAGGTCGAGCCGTAGCCCTTTCGCGACGGCAGCGGCGAAGTGACGGCGCACGGCGCCATGCGCGACCGAACGCAGGCGATGCATCGAAGGCGCCGCTCGATCCACTTCGTTTTCCAAGTCGGATAGGTCGAGCACGCCCTGCAGCGTCTGCATTAGACGGCGCCCGCTCTCGTCGATCATCGCGACAAACTCGTGCAGATCGGACGAGACTTCGGTCGCCAGCACCTCGGCGCAGCCCAGGATGCCCGCGAGGGGTGTCCGAAACTCGTGACTCATGTTGCTCAGAAACTGACCTTGCAAACGGGAGAAGGATTCGGCCCGCTCCTTCGCCTCAATAAGGCCTTCTTCGTACCGCTTACGCTCCGACACGTCTCGCGCCACGATGACGAACAGTTCGCTCCCTCCCAGCGCCACGTGCGACGCGCTTACTTCGAACGGGATGTAATGTCCGCTCCGATGCCGGTGCATCCGTTCGCCCAGGTCAGCGCTCTTGTCGCGCCGAATACGATCTTCGACGCCTTGCAATTCCCCGAGCGTGAGATCCGACACGTCGAGAATACTCATCGTCAGCAGTTCATCGACGGAGTAGCCAAGGAAGGAGCCGTACGCCCCGTTACACTTGATGAATCGGCCCGACCCGCCCTCCAAAATGAAGATGGCATCCGACGCATGATCGAAGATGCTTCGGTACTGCTCCTCGCTCTGTTGGAGCGCCTGCTGCGCTGCATGCCGCTCGTAGGCCTGACTCAATATGGCGGCGGTATGGCGAACGATCTCGAGCAACTCCGCGTCGATGTGCGTCGTCGGCACAAAGAAACCGACGTAGCCCACGACATACTCGCCGACTTTCATCGGTATCGATAGCAACAGCGGAAGCCCCGCTTCAGAGGCCCACTGTAAGGTCGGGACGCTAGCTGTATGCTCCTCTTCTTCCAAGGCAGCCAGCCACGTCTGCGCTGCGGCGCCGCTCTCTTCAGCCAGCACGTCGTACAGTCTATCACAGGCCAAAGGGTGCGTGTGGGAGCATCCGCTCAAATGCGTGCGCAGCGAGTAATCGACAGCGACCGTCCCCGGCAGGAAGTGGACGAACCCGAGGGACCAGCCTGTATGTTCGCGAACAGCTTCCAACGCACGCGTCAGCAGTTCGGACAGAACGATACCCTGAGAGGCGAGCGTGGTGATCGTGTGGACGGTGCGCAACCGGCGCTGCTGCTCATACAGCGTACGCAGCCCGGACTCTGCGATGCGCTCAGCCTCCGCGCGTGCTGCCCGCTCACGCGCCAGTCGCCCCTCGAGGCGACGGATGGTGCTCGCGACATCCCTCTCGTGTGGAGCAGAAGCGGTCCAGGACCCACTCACGCAGCCAGAGGAGCGAACCGAAGGTCAAGTTGGCAGCACTCGTCTCCTCGCAGCATACAGGTGTCGTGCGCGATGCCGACCTGCTCGCCGTAATGGGTTGCCGAGCCGACAATCAGCCCCTCGGCGAGCGCGCACAGCTTCCGTTTGGAAGAATAGTTCATCCGGAGTACGTCCGGATCGGAAGCGTCGAAGACGAACTCAGGCGTATGCGAGTCAGGGTACAGCTTGTGCACCTCGGGATGGATGAAGGTGTTGAGGCCCAGCACAAATGAGCGCGTATCGGAATGGGCGTCGAAGAGCGAGCCGTGATGGGTCACGAATGCGGGCACGATCGCTTCCCCAAGCCAGCGTACGACATCCCATGCCGGTAACCCCAACGCCTCCGACGCTGCGCCGACGATACGGCCCAACTCCTCGTCGGGATAGTTGCCGAGCGACGTATACGCGCCCCCCACGCCTGCTGCATCCAGAATGTCATCCCACGCGTCTTCGCCGTGGGCCTGGGAAACTGCTTGGCCAGCCAGCAGAAAAATAATGCCTTTCATAATAGGGGGGAATGGACGTGTAGTATCGGACGCAACTTGCTTTTCTAAACGGCACGAATCCGACTTTCACGGATCCAGTCCCACCTATCGGCCTCGAATCTCGGTCGTCTCAGGCAAGTAGCGCCAGTAGCGCTTAGGCATGTGGCGGCGCTGCAAGTCAGGATTGCGACGCTCCGGGATGTCGACTGACCGGAAGTACGCCCTCCACAATTGCTCGGACTGCGACGGCTGCGCTCGACTGGCCTGCTTCCACACAGCGCCAGGGAAATCGTCCTGAATCGACAACCGCTCGCCGTTCCACACGATTCCGTAGTGGCGGCGCGCGTCAAGAATGGCCCAGCGCATAGCGGGAAACCGGCGTTTGAAGTGCGCGCCGATCAGCGGAAGCACGTCGCACTCGGGCTCGACGAACGAGACGTAGGTGCGCTCGGCATCGGCACGTGTCTGGGGCGTTTCCAGATCGCCGAAGCGGACGAAGGCGTGCATTCGGTGGACCTCGCGGCTGACCATGCGGCTCAGGCGTAAGCCCTCGAACGCCGGTTCGAAGCCCACGTCCTCGAGCACGTCGCGGCCGTGTGAGAGCAGCGCCAGCGCCAGCCGCACCGCCGTCCGGTCCGCGCCCGGTTGCTCGCTCAGCACGACGCGGTAGAGCAGCCGTAGCGCCCCACCCTCCCCACGCCGCGCGATGCGTTCTTCCAGATCAGCAGCAACTCGGGCGTCGGTTTCGACGGCAGCGGGAGTGCTGAACAGTCCGCCTTGAGCAGCACCGCCCGGCCGCACGACCGACAGCGGAATCCGTCCGGCTTGCTCGGCCCGCGCGACGACGCTCAGCAGCCCGTCGAACGTGCCGTCGTACGCCACATCTCCACCCAGTGGCGGCTCCTGATACAGCCGCGTCATGCCGCCAGCCCTAATGCGCTCGGCTTGGCCGAAACCTGCGCGCGTTGCGGTGGCCGACCGGCGGCAGTGGCGAACAGGTCGAGTTGCGGAACGGCGTCGCGCTTCCTGGACGGAGCAATCAGCCGCAGGCGCACTTGTTCGGGACTGTGTTCGAGCAGGCGCGGCTTGTGCTCGCCGACGGTCAGGAAATACTGCGCGCGCTTCATTACGACGCCCATCTTTTTCAGGTGCTCCCACCGCAGCACCTGATGCCGACGCGCCGCCACGATCCGCTGCGCCGACCGTACCCCGACGCCCGGAATCCGCAAGATGAGCGCGTAATCCGCCGTGTTCACGTCGACCGGAAACAGCCACGGATTGCGCAGCGCGTAACCTGCCTTCGGGTCGACGCCGACGTCCAGGTCGGGCGATTCGTCGGTCACGATCTCGTCGACCTCAAAACCGTAGAAGCGCAGCAGCCAGTCCGCCTGGTAAAGCCGGTGTTCGCGAACGAGCGGAGCCGTTCGAGCTTGCGGCACGCGCGGGTCGGGCGAGATGGGGACGAAGCCCGAGTAGTAGACGCGCTTGAGCTTCTGTTCCGAATAGAGATCGCCCGCGAGTTGGAGCACCTGCCGGTCGTTCTCGGGCGTCGCGCCGACCACGAGTTGGGTCGTTTGTCCGGCTGGAGCGAACAGCTTGGGCGTCTTGCGCAGCGGCGTCCTGCGTGCGGCCTTTGCGTCGTCGCGATAGGCGTCGATGCCGTCGCGCAGGCTGTTCATCGGATCGAACGCGCTCTTGTAGTCCTTGTCCGGCGCCACAGCCTTGAGGCCCTGCTCGCTCGGGATTTCGAGGTTGACGCTCAGCCGGTCGGCGTAGCGCGCGGCCTGAGCGACCAACTCGTCCGACGCGCCCGGGATGATCTTGAGATGGATGTAGCCGTTGAACTGGTGCACCTCGCGCAGATCCTTAGCGACGTGCACCAGCCGCTCGGTCGTCGTATCGGCGTCCTTGAAGATGCCCGACGACAGGAACAGTCCCTCGATGTAGTTGCGGCGGTAGAAGTCCATCGTCAACTCGACGACTTCCTCGACCGTGAAGGCGACGCGTGTCACGTCGTTCGACCTACGGCTGACACAGTAGGCGCAGTCGTAGATGCAGACGTTCGTGAACAGGATCTTGAGCAGCGACACGTACCGTCCATCCTGCGTGTAGCTGTGGCAGATGCCGTTGCCCGTCGCGTCGCCGACGCCGGTTTTGCTGTTGCTGCGTTTGCTTCCGGACGACGAGCACGACACGTCGTACTTGGCCGCATCGGCGAGGATTTCGAGCTTTTCGATGACCTGACGGCGCATGGATCGGGCGTGACTGGTGGGACTACCCAGGCAATGTACGGATACATGTGTGACACCCTTACGACATACGCCCTCCTACATCACATGCGGGGTTCTGCGCGACTCCCTCCGATCCAGCGCGCTCGCCAGGTCAGCAGCAGTACACGGTTTGGAGACGTAATCGTCCATGCCCGAGGCGAGGTAGCGCTCCTTGTCGCCGACGATGGCGTTGGCCGTTAGTGCTACGATCCACGGTTGCGCGTCGTAGGGGACGGTAGCGTGAATGGTTTGGGTTGCTTCCAGACCATCCATCTGAGGCATCCTCACATCCATGAACACCACGTCGTACGCACACGCTGCGCAGGCGTCGACGGCTTCCTGTCCGTTGGAAACGATGTCGGGTTCGATGCCCAATCGCTGTAGCGATCGCAACGCTACGGCCTGATTGACCGGATCGTCTTCGGCGACGAGCACCTGGACGCCCGAGAAGTCGTGCCGGGTAGACAATGGCCTGGGAGCGCGCTTGGCTCTGGCCGCGCGAGGCACATCGATGACCTCTGTCGGAATCGCAAACCCAAACGTAGAGCCTATCCCAACTTCGCTCTCGACCGATACGCTACCGCCCATGAGTTCGGCGAGGCGCTTGGTTATGGCGAGACCCAGACCCGTTCCACCGTATTGGTGCGCAGTGTTCGCGCCCAACTGGTCGAACTCGGTAAAGAGACGCGACAGCTTATCTGCGGCGATCCCGATACCCGTATCAGCGACCGACAAGTGCAGACGAGGCTGAGTTCCTACCGATTCGACGCGGGCGCGTAGGGTGACCGTTCCTTCGTGCGTGAACTTAGCGGCGTTGGAAAGCAGGTTGAGCACCATCTGCCGGATGCGATGAGCGTCGCCGACGATCATTTTGGGCAAGCGCTCACTCCCTTCGATGCAGATCGTCGTACCGTGCTCGTCGGCTTTGGGTCGGACGACGTCGACGCACTGGGTGAGCAACGCGCGCAGGTCGAACGGCCCGGCATTGATGTCGAGTTCGCCCGCCTCCACCTTGGAGAAGTCGAGGATGTCGTTGATGAGCGCTAGCAATCCCTCAGCCGACGAGCAAATGACGCGCAGGTACTCGGCCTGTTCTGCATCCAACTCAGTCGTTTCGAGCAGCTGCCCCATGCCGATCACGCCGTTCATGGGCGTACGGATTTCATGGCTCATATTGGCAAGGAACGCGCTTTTGGCTCGGTCGGCCTCCTCAGCCTGGCGCCGAGCGATACGCAACTCCTCCATCGTCTCGATACGGCTGGTCACGTCGCGTGAAATGCTCTGGATCTCGACCACCTCGCCGTTCACGATAACAGGCTGCACATCGGTTTCGAACCAAACGTACGTCCCATCCTTCCGGCGGAAACGATAGGTTCGGACCAACTCCCCCTCGCTCGCATGTTTAGAGAGTGTTTCTGGATTCGTACCTACATCATCGCTTTCATGAATCAGGTCGTAGGGCGACTTTCCGACCAGTTCCTCTGATGTGTAGCCCAGCAGGCGCTCGACCGATGGACTGAGCCAGCGGTACGTTCCATCCGGAGCGTGCACACACACAAGGTCGCACATATTCTCCGCAATCAGTCGGAACTTGCGCTCACTCGACTTCAACGCCTGGTCAGCGGCAATGCGGTCGCTCACGTCGCGGGAGACAGCGTGCAACTCGCGCAACTCGCCTTTGTCGCCGAGTACGGGCGTGACGATGGTTTCCAGCCAAACCGATGACCCATCTTTATGCCGTACCTGCTGAACGAGCGGAAGCGATTCGCCAGAACGGAGCTGCGCCATACGGCTCTCCGACTCCGCCAATGGATCCACCTCGTCGGAGATGATAAGGGTCTCGGCCATTTTACCCACGAGTTCGCTGGGAGCGTAGCCCAATATGCGTTTCACGGAAGGGCTGACCCAGCGAAACGTACCGTCGGCGTTGTGGAGAGCGACGAGGTCG
>CAXBBB010000040.1:0-9792 GCA_963973615.1 uncultured Rhodothermales bacterium
TACGATGGACTGGACCTGGGCGGCGCGGGCACGATCGATCACCGACTGGCGGTCGTCGTCGAAGCGGGCGTGGTAGAGGTGGCAGTGGGTATCGACGAGCATCGGCAAGAATAGGTAAATCGAACTGGGTACGCCGGGCGACGGATGAGCGTTCGCGCGGGATCGGTCGAGCGGTTGGGCTTGCTCCATGCATGGCGGCGGCGCTACTCTTCGTCTATGTCGTCCCGCCCCGTTCCGCTGATCCTCCTCGTCGTCCTGACGGTCATTCCATTGGCGGCGCTGTATCCGGTTGCTCGGGTAGCGTTGGACTGGTCGCGGGTCGAGCAGGCTGTTCCAGGGCAGATAGCCGTGCGGCCCGAGTCGGCGCGAGGATTCGACTGGGTCGTGTGGCAAAGCGGAGAAGCCGGTCCGGTCGCCACCTACGTGTTTCCGGGCGGACCGGGTGAGCGGGCGGGAATCCGCAGTGGCGACGTGTTCTTTAGTCTGGAAGGCGCGATGATCGTAGAGGCGTCCGACGTAACGCTGGCCGTAGGCAGTCTGGCGCCAGGCACGCGCGTCACGTACGAACTGCTGCGGGACGACGAGTTAGCCAGTGCCGACATCGAGATCGCCCGCTATCCGACGTTCCTCTATCCGCTCTCGTCGAGCCTCTGGCTGTTCGCGTTGTGGGTGTTCACGCTGGGCGCGCTGCTGCACGTGATTGCCCTGATCGTCGCCGTCCCGCTCGCCCGGTCGAGTCTACGCGCACGCATATCGCTGGCGCTGATCGGCGCCTCGGCGCTGTGGTTTTTCGCCAGCCTCGCACGCCTAGGGCTCCTCGAAGTGTTCGGCTCGCCGCCGCCCGGTTCGGGATACGAAGTGCTGTTCGGCGTGCTGACGCTCGTCGGACTCGTCGGCTGGCTCACGTTTCCGCCGATTTTGCTCACCGGGGTGCTCAGTCAGGCACGCATCCGCCCGCCCCGCTGGACGCTCCTTCCCCGCCTATTGGCGCCCGCCACCTTCGGGGTCCTGGTCCTCGTCTCGATGATGGGCGGATGGGGCCCGTTTACGCTTGATCGGCTCGTCGCGCCGTTGGTGTTTTATGCATCAGTCTACGTCGCGCTCGCCGCTGGTCTGTCGCTCGCCGTCGGACGATTGACGCCGGGCTGGGGACGCATCGGGAGTGGGGTCACGCTGGCGTTTGCACTCGGAGCAGCACTCGTCGTGCCGGGCGTGATTCCCCTTCTCCGCTCGGTCGGCGATGCGACGGTCGGATGGCTCGTCGTCAGTGCTCAATTGCTTTACGCGGCGCCCGTCTCGCTCGTCGCGCTGGCGACGCTGCGCTATGGCAAGATCGACGATGTGCTGACACGGACGGTAGCCAACGTACTGCTGTTCGGATCCGCTCTGGTCGTTTACGTCGCAGCGATGCAGCTGCTCGATCCGTTCTTGCGCAGCTATCGCGCGCCGATTCACGCGCTGGGGGCGATGCTGTGCCTGGCGCTGTTCCTCATCGCCAACCGCGAGCGCAACCGCTGGCGACGTACGCCTCCCGCTTTTCTGCGGACGCCACTCGTCAGTTCGCGCGATACGCTACGCAGCTTCCAAGCGCGGATGCACACGTTCGTCGAAGCAGAGACCCTCACGGCCGAGGCCGTCCGCCTGGCAGGCCAAGCGATGGGCGCCACAAGCGGCGTACTCTACTTCCGCCGTCCGGGTCTGCCTCCAACGCCGATTCCGACCGAGCGCCCGCCCTTTGCCGCCGCCGATGCGTGGATGAGCGCCGCCTATCACCCATCGCCGCCCCACCTGACCGCCGACGACGTACACGAGATGTGGCCTGCCCTGGCCCGTGCAGGTGGATTGTGGGCGCGATCCGCCGAGGTGAGCGAAGTCGAGTTGCCTCCCGCAACCGCCCAACGGCTGATCGACCTGGGCGCTGCCGTCGCTCTGATGCTCGTCGGCGAAGGTGGGCCGCTCGGCGTGCTCGTGCTGGCTCGCAAACGCAGAGGCATCTACAACCTCGACGACCTCGACGTGCTACGCGTGCTGACGTCGCAGGTGGCGTTGGCGCTCGAACGCATCGGCCTGATCGAGCGCGAGAAGACGCTGGCCCGGCAAACGTCGGAAGCGCAACGCGTCGCCCTGCGCCCGCAGATCAATCCGCACTTCCTGTTCAACACCCTCAACACGATCGCCGCGCTGATCGACGAGCAGCCGAACGAGGCCGAGCGCGTCGTCGAACATCTGGCGGCCCTCTTCCGTCAGACGCTCCACACCGCCGACAAATCGCACGTATCGCTGGGGACCGAACTGCGGATGGTGCAGCAGTACCTCGCTATCGAAAAAGCGCGCTTCGGCGACGGATTGGGGATCGACATCGACGTCCCTAACGAACTGCTCTCGACGTTGCTGCCCGCTCTGGCTCTGCAAACGATGGTCGAGAACGCCGTTCAACACGGCATCACGCCGCACCGAGGCGGGGGAACGGTTGTGATCGCGGCTCGACAAATGGACGACACCGTCGTGCTGACGGTGACCGACGACGGCGCCGGGCTGCCGCCCCACACGCACCCGGCCGAACTGTTCGGCATCGGGTTGCGCAACGTCGCCGGACGGATGCTGCACCTATACGGACGCGCTGACCTGCTGACGCTCGAACCTGCACCGAACGGCGGAACGGTGGCCCGCCTGACGCTTCCCGATACGCCGCAGTCTGCCGACGCACATCCGAAAATCGACTCCCCTGTCGTTTCTCCCTAACGCTCCTCAACTCCTGACGCCATGCTCCGCTGCCTCATCGCCGACGACGAAGCACCCGCCCGCAAACGACTCGAACGCTTGCTCGCGCCCCTGGTCGAAGCCAAACGAGTCGAAGTCACCGCTATCGCGACCGACGGTTCGGAAGCGCTGGAACGCTTGGCGCAAGGCGACATCGACCTGGCCTTTCTCGACGTGCAGATGCCTGGAGCAAGCGGAATCGACGTGCTCGACCGCGTCGCTCCCGAGCATCGCCCCGCTGTCGTGTTCACGACCGCCTACGATGAATACGCCGTCCGCGCGTTCGAGGCCAACGCCGTCGATTACCTGCTCAAACCCTTCAGCGAAGATCGGCTCGAAGAAGCCGTTGCCCGCGTCGAGGCACGCGCTCAAGACGGCGACCCGCGCCTGGCGCGCCTGCTAGACTACTTAGACGAGCACGACACACCTGCTCTGCTCGCGCCTCAAACCAAGACGCGCCCGCGCTTCATCTCCGTCCCCTACCGCGACCGCCAACTGATCATCCGCGTCGACGATGTGGTGACGGCCGAGGTGCACGACGGCATCACGCGACTCTACGCCCTCGAACACGACGGACACGGGCGCCCGCATCTGAAGCAGCATCTGGTCAGCCACACGCTCGATTCGCTCGAAGAACAACTCGATGGAGAGCGCTTCGTCCGCGTCCACCGCTCCGCTCTGATTTGCCTCGATCACCTACGCGAGATGGTGCCCTGGTTCAGCGGGCGATACAAGCTGCTGATGGTGGCCGGACACGAAGTGCTGGCGTCGCGCGAACGATCCAGAATGCTGCGCGAGCGATTTATATCGTAGCGAGCGCGCTTCCAAAGCACTCGATAGATAACCGATCCGATGAGACGAAACGGGGTCAACGAATCCTCACGCCTCGTCTCACTTCGGTACAACGACGAGCAAAATCGAGGATTGGAGGCCAGAAACGCACGTGGCACGCGCTTTGAATAGGAGCACGACAGAACATCGCCTTTGGCGACCCATCTGTCCCCCTCTCTGTTCACCGCTTGTCAGGCGATGCATCGTTTTCTTCCTCTCGCCCTGCTATTTTTAGCAGCTGGTACCGCCGACGTCCCCTCCGACGTGATCCGGGTCCGCATCTTCGAGCGTGAAGCTCCTACTTGCGTCGACGTTCGCTCGCCCGAAGCAGTTGATCTTCATGCCAACGTGGGTCGTCCAGCCACGATTTCGGCTCGGTCGATGCAGGTGTGCTCGAACAATGGAGCGCTGCGCATCACGTCGGGCCGCGAGACGATTCATGCCCGTCGAATCGACATCCAATCCCGTGGGCAGGTCGACGTAACGGCCAAACGTCAGGGCACACGCGACGATACGCGCACCTACCCCGATCACCTTGCCTTGACTCCAGACGGCGACGGACTGATGATCGTCAACGTGACGCGACTCGACTCCTACGTGGCAGGCGTCATCACCAAGGAATACAATCTGGATGACGACGAAGGGACCGAAGCAATGGCGATTGTCGCCCGCACGTATGCCCTGCGCATGCAAGAGCGGCGGCGTGACGAACCCTATGATGTCGTTGACAACACGGACGATCAGGTATACAAAGGCATCGGCGACGTGTCGCGGCGTGCGCTTGCTGCTGCCAACCAGACGAGTGGTCAGGTGCTCACCCATAACGGCGAACTTGCCGAGGCCGTTTACTCAGCCTCCAACGGCGGACATGGGGCCAACAACGACGAGGTGTGGCAATCGGCGCCCATCTCGTATCTGCGCGGACGTCCAGACCCCTACGACCGGGCCTCACCCGTTCACACGTGGACCGAACGACTAGACCGAGACCGCGTGTTGAGCGCCCTATCGCGGATGGCCGGGCGACAAGTCACCGGCTGGCTCATCGGTGATCGCACCTCCGACGGGCGCGTTCGCACGATCACTCTGCTCCACGGCTCGTCACGCAGCACAATTCGAGGCACTCAGTTTCGCTCGGCGATTACCGCGCAGATGGGCATCACGTCCGTCCGCAGCACGCTCTTCGACGCGACGCGCCAGGGTGATACGTACATCCTCGAAGGCAAGGGTTTCGGCCACGGGGTCGGCATGAGCCAGTGGGGGGCGCATGGAATGGCGCGGCAGGGCAAGAGCGCTCAGGAGATTCTCGCCTTTTACTACCCCGGAACGCGGGTCGAGCAGCGCAACGGCCAGGGACTCACGCTCGCCGACATCTCCCCACCGCCGGACCAAAAGCAACCTGAGCGTCCACGCCGGACACCACCCAAGGAAATCACTCACACCCCAGACGAACGGAGGATCGGATGGCGTCGCTAATCTCCCGCTACACCAAATCGCCCAAGCAGTCTACAACCGACCGCAAGGATCAACCACAACGTCCTCCCCGTCGCCACGGACGTGGCGTCCCGCAACCGCCAGGACCGCGCGAAAAGGGAACCGACCGCCCCCTCTCCTGGGGACACGGACGGTGATATCCAAACAGCAAAACCCCGCCAAGCCGAAGAGCCTGACGGGGCTTTGCCGTGTTCGACTGATCACACAAACGCGCTGATGCCCGTAATCGCTCGACCGACTACCAGCGAGTTGATTTCGTTGGTGCCTTCGTACGAGTAGATGGCTTCGGTGTCGCAGAAGTAGCGGGCGACTTCGTACTCGAGTAGGATACCGTTTCCGCCTAGCACTTCGCGCGCCAGAGCGACGGCTTCGCGGCAGGCCTTCGCCGTGTAGACTTTGGCCAGCGACGCGTGTTCGTCGCGCATGATGCCCGCGTCCTGCATCGCCGAGAGCCGCATGCAGAGCGCCATCGACGAGGTGACACGGCTCAGGATATTGACCAGGTGCTGCTGCACCAACTGGAACGAGGCGACGGGCCGACCGAACTGCTCGCGTTGCTGCGTATAGGCCAGCGCCCGCTCGTACGCCCCTCGCGCACAGCCGACGCCCTGCCACGCCACACCCGCCCGCGTTGCGCGGAGCACGTCAGCAGTTACACGCCAGCTTGTCGCGTTTTGCAGGCGGTCGGCTTCCGGAACGCGGCAATCGGACAGCGTGATGAGTCCGTTTTCAACCGCTTTAAGGGCAATTTTGCCCTGGATCTTCTCGACCGAGTAGCCGGGATTTTCCTGCTCGACGACAAAAGCTTTGACGTTGCCGTCGTCCACATCGCGCGCCCAGATCACGATCAGGTCGGCGAACGTTGCGTTGCCGATCCACTTCTTCTGGCCGTTGAGTACCCAGCTATCGCCGTCGCGCTTGCAGGTCGTCGTCAGGCCACCTGCAGCCCCGCTGCCTACGTCGGGTTCGGTCAGTCCGAAACAGCCGATGATGTTCATCGCGAGCATGTCGGGAAGCCAGCGTTCTTTCTGCTTTTCGTCCGCACCGAGGATGATCGACCACAACGCAAGCCCGGCGTGAACCCCGAAGAAGGTCGCCGTCGACACGTCAACGCGTGCCATCTCGACGGTGAAAATGCCTTCCATCAGCGACGCGTGCTCGGTCCGCGTTCCGTCGGCGTTGAAGATGTGTTGGATCAACCCGAGCTTCTGAAAACCGGCCACGAGCATCTCGCGCGGCGTCTCGTCGCGCTGCCAATACTCGTTGATGACGGGGCGCACCTCCTCCTCCATAAACGCGCGCAGGCGCATCGCTGCGTCGCGCTGATCGTCGGTCAGGAGCGAGTAGAAGTCGTAGAAATCGCCATCGGGAGCGGGGAAATCGCGCGGCCCCTCGTCCTTCTGCTTGGTGGCGCCTTTGAGCATCTTGGTCATCTGCTGCAACTGCCCGGCGTCCATCTTGGAGACGAGGCCGATCAGTTCGCCGATGTCGACAGTTTCGGCGAGTTTGGCGACTTTGTCGAGGTCCAGCTTTCCGGCGAGCGCCATCAGCTTGCCCATCTGGTTGAAGTCCATTGCCATGTGTTTGGTGTCTAAATAAGTGAGGTGAGACTGAGTTTAGTCATCCGAGCCTGTCGAGGGATCTCATAATCTGGAGTCCGCTGCTCAGCTTGGAGATCCTTCGACTTCGCTCAGGATGACGGTGGAAGCACTATCGGATTACGCAGCAACGGAAGCGGCACGGACAGCGTGCGAGGCTAGATCGACGGTGATCGTGCCTTTGGACTTATCGTCGTAGAGCGCGTCGATGTCGGACGCGAAGCGGGCGCGGACGGCGGAGCGTTTGACTTTGAGCGTTGGGGTGAGCAGTCCTTCCTCGATGCTCAGGCCGCCCGTCACGAAGCGGAAGCGCTTGATCTGCGTCCATGCGTCGTGGCCTGCGTTGGCGTCCTGGATCAACTCGCGGAAGCGGCCGACGACACGCTCGTCTGTGAGTAGCACGTCGAGCGGTTTGTCCGCCTCGCCGAACCGGTCGGCGAACACGCGGACGACGGCTTCGTCAGGGAAAATCAGCGCCGTCGTGTACTTGTGCCCGACACCGACGACGACGGCCTGCTCGATGAGGGGCTGAGCTGTCAGCACACTCTCCAGAGGTGCAGGCGTGACGTACTTGCCGGTCGACAGTTTGAAGAGATCCTTCTTGCGATCCGTGATGCGCAGGTGCCCCTCATCGGTAAACTCGCCGACGTCGCCCGTCAAAAACCAGCCGTCGTCGGTCAGCACCTCGGCCGTGCGTTCAGGACGCTTGTAATAGCCTTGCATGACGTTGGGCCCGCGCGTGATGATCTCGCCGTCGTCGGCAATCGCGACTTCGACGCCCACCAAAGGCTCGCCGACCGAGCCGGCTCGGTTGCGTCCCGGACGATTGAAGGTGATGATCGGACTCGTCTCCGTCAGCCCGTAGCCTTGGATTAGCGACACACCCGCTGCGCCGAAGATGTTGGCGAGCTCGGGACTCAGCGCCGCCCCGCCGACGATCAGGTGCCCAACGCGTCCGCCTAGCGCCTCGCGCCACTTGCTGAACACCAGCTTGTTGGCAATAGCGAGTTGGATGGCATAAAAACCAGTCGGCTTGGTGCCCAGTTCGTAGCGTTTGGCCAACCCCATCGACCAGTCGAACAACGCGCGCTTGGCGCCACTAAGCGATTCGGCCTTTTCCAAAATCCGGGTGTACACCTTTTCGAGCACGCGAGGAACGGTGGCAAATGAGGTCGGGCGGACGGTCCGCATCAACTCGCCGACCTGCTCGGGCGCACAAAAGTAGGTCTCCAAGCGGCACGCGATCTGACAGTAGTGCATCGTCCGCTGGAAGATGTGCGTCATCGGCAGAAACGAAAGCGACACACTCCCCTTTTCGTCCATCGACCAACCCAACCCCGTAACCGCCGCCAATCCATTCGACGAGATGTTCTGGTGCGTGAGCATGACGCCTTTGGGCGTGCCGGTCGTGCCGGACGTGTAGATGATCGTCGCCAGGTCGGTGGGTTCGATCTGTTCGAGCATTGCTTCTACGCCGCTGCCACCGGATGCACGGGAAGCCCTTCCAGCCGCGCGCAAGGAGTCCATCGAAAGCGCCTCAATGCCGTCCGGCACGCCCGATAGATCCGCGCCATCATCAGCGACGATCAGCATCCGCACGTTTGTGCCTTCGAGAAGTGGAAGTGTCTCGGTCAACCCTTCAGCGTCCGAGACGAATAGGACGGAGGCTTCCGAGTGTTCGATCACGAAGCGGATGGCGTCGCCTGCGTGGGTCAGGTAGATCGGCGCGTTGATAACGCCCGCGATCAGGCAGCCCATGTCGGCCAGCGCGAAGTACAGATCGCTCTCCATGAAGAACGCGGCCCGCTCTCCTCGCTTGACGCCGCGTGAAGCCAGCCCCAACGCGACCTCCTCGCTCGCGTCGCGAAACTCTGACGTCGACACGTGGCGCCAGCCGCCTCCAGGAAGCGGTTGGTTCAGAAAGCGCTCCACCTCACCCCGTTCAACCGCGTCGTACATCAGGTCCGGCAGCGTTTTTCCCAGCGTGAGCGTGCCAGTATTGGGCGGTGCGGTGTGGATCGGGCCGTGCGTCATGGGTGTGGGTGAGATGAGAGGTCTAAGCGAGAACAGCGGTAGGAGCGATGGAGCGTACGACGCCCCGAATCGAGGTGTCGATCAGCGCGTCACGGTCGACACGAACGTCCATGCGTCGGGCGATGAGCAGCGAGACGACGCCGTGCAGCATCGCCCAGAGCGCATTGGCTCCGGCTCGCAGGTCAGACACTTGCGCCTTGCCCGCTCGCTGGGCCTCGACGAGGGTCTGGGCGAACGCGTCCATGTTGCGACGCGCCTCGCGGTATTTGTCCGCTGGATAGCGCTCCATAAATCGGGGATGCAGCATGAACATCACTTCGTAATACGCCGGATGGTCCAACCCAAAGCGCACGTAGCAACGACACAACGCTTCGATGCGTGCGATAGGATCGGCACCCTCATCGGCGACGCGATGCATCGCGCTGTGCAGCAGGCGATAGCCGCGCTCGATCAATGCGTGGAGCAACGCGTCTTTGTTCGCGAAGTGGAGGTAAATCGTCGTCGCCGAGTAGCCGATGCGGTCGGCCACCTTGCGCATCGTGATGCCCGTATAGCCTGCGTCGAGCAGCAACTCATTCGCCGCGTCCAGAATCGACTCGCGCAGATCAGCGGATTCGTCGGAAGAGGTGGACACAGCGAGCGGCGAGACAGGTTAACGGTGTTAAGTAACCGTCTCCGAGCCGTGCTGTTCTCCGATACTGCGGAAAAGTTGGAGCGGTAACCCGAAACGCAAAACGGAATCCAACTCTGTATATCATCGCGAGGCTGCGGGTCGTGGCGATCTCCAGCGCTCGGCAGTAGCACGGAGATTGCCACGGCGCGCCGCTCCTCGCAATGGCACCGTGAGAGGATTCGGCGTGGGCCTCGAGGATAACCCCTATCGCCGCTTCAGTTCGACATTGCCAATGCCGGTCCGTAGGGCCAGCAGCGGGCCTCCGCCATTGATGCGTCCGTTGAACCGGCCGCCCATCATGCCGTCACTCACATCCAAGTCGCCATACTGTGTCGACGCGCTACCGATACCGGTACGAGCTTCTACGTCGAAGCCGACGCCACTACGAACGCCGGCCGTTACGTT
>CAXBBB010000041.1:0-9692 GCA_963973615.1 uncultured Rhodothermales bacterium
GTCTGGGGCGTGGGAATCGTCACGGCATTTCTGACGGCGGTCTACATGACGCGCGCCTACGTCCTGACCTTCAAGGGCAAACCCCGTTGGCCTGGCGCCGATCAGGTGCACGCGCATGAAAGCCCATCTTCCATGACGGTCCCGTTGATGGTCCTGGCATTCCTGGCCGTGTTCGCTGGCTTCCTCGGCCTGCCCGCTGTCTTCGGCGAGCATGCAAGCTGGATCCACGGTTGGCTTGCTGGTCACGACGGACACGTCGGCCCGGTCTATGACACGATTCGTGAGGGACATGTCTCGCACGCGGTCGAGTGGGCGTTGCTGATCCTCGGTGGTATGATCGCTATTTCTGGCGTTGGTTTCGCGTGGTCAGTCTATAGCGCGCAAGGTCTAGCCTTCGATAAGAAGGTGCGGCGCGGGTTTGGCAACCTGTACCGTGCGGCCAGTCACAAATACAACTGGGACGAGTTCTATCAGAAAACCATTCGCGGTCCGCTCTTGGGAGCGAGCGAAGGCTCGTCCGTTTTCGATAAGCGCGTGATCGACGGCGCGGTGATGGGCATCGGGACGACGCTCCGTAGCGTCGGCAGTCGGCTGCGGCTGACACAATCAGGTGTCGTGGGTAACTACGCTGTCGCTCTCGTCCTCGGGGTCGCCTTGGTGATCGCACTCGTTCTGTTCGTCTAAGCCGATGCCTGAGATTCCCTACCTGCTTTCAGTCGTTATCTGGCTCCCCATCGTGGGCATGCTGGCAGTCCTCGCCCTGGACGGCAAGGCCGCGCGCATGACGGCGCTGATCACGACGCTGATCACGTTCGTCGTCTCGCTCGGCCTGTGGGCCCAGTTCGACCCCCTGCTACTCGACGGGCAGATGACCGAGACGTTCGCCTGGTTCGGTGACACCATCGACATCAAGTACGCCATCGGCGTCGATGGGCTGAACCTGCTGCTGCTCCTGCTCACCACGTTCCTGGGTCCGATCGTCATTTTGGGGTCGTGGACGTACATCGGCAAGCACCACAAAGGCTATTACGCGCTGCTGCTGCTGCTGCAGACCGGCGTGACGGGCGTGTTCGCGTCATACGACGTGATCCTGTTCTACGTCTTCTTCGAGTTGACGCTGATCCCGATGTACTTCATCATCGGCATCTGGGGCGGCGAAAACCGGATTTATGCGTCCATCAAATTCGTGATTTACACGCTCGTCGGCTCGCTTCTGATGTTGGCGGCGATCTTCTGGATGGGTCTTGCCGCAGGCGATGCCATCAACGGCGGCGTCTTTACGAGCGACTACTTCAAGCTGGTCAGCTACGACTTGCCGCTGGGGTCGCAGACGTGGTTGTTCTTCCTTTTTGCTCTGGCATTCTGTATCAAGGTGCCCCTGTTTCCGCTGCACACGTGGCTGCCCGACGCCCACGTTCAGGCGCCGACGGGCGGATCGGTCGTGCTGGCGGGCGTGCTGCTCAAGATGGGGACGTATGGTTTGATGCGCTTCTGCCTCCCGTTCTTTCCGGTCGCCGCGCAGAAGTACGCGTACCTGTTCGCGATCCTCGCCGTCATCGGCATCATCTACGGCGCGATGATCTCGCGTGTGCAGACGGACGCCAAGAAGCTGGTGGCCTACTCATCGGTCTCGCACCTCGGCTTCGTCGTCCTCGGCTTGTTCGCATTCACGACCGAAGCGCTGCAAGGCTCGCTAATCCAGATGATCAATCACGGCATCTCGACAGGCGCACTATTCCTCCTGGTCGGTTTCCTCTACGAGCGCCGCCACTCACGCCTGATGGCCGACTATGGCGGACTCGCCAAGGTCGTCCCGGTCCTGACGTTCTTCATGGTGTTCAGTGTCATGGCATCGGCAGGCCTGCCCGGGCTCAATGGCTTCGTCGGCGAGTTCATGATTCTGCTGGGCACGTTCAAGAGCGACGTGATCGGAAGCCCAATTTTGGTCGCCTTTGCCACTACAGGCGTCATTCTCGCAGCGCTCTACCTGCTGTGGATGCTATATGCGACATTCTACGGCCCAGTCAAAAACGACTATGTCGCAGGGATGAAGGACCTGAGTGGTCGCGAACTCGCCGCCGTCGTCCCGCTCGCCGCATTCATGCTGATCCTGGGCTTCTTCCCGGCGCCGTTCCTCGCCCAGAGCGAAGCTGCGGTCGTCCAACTGCTCGATGTCGTCCACGAGAAACGCGAGACGGCACTCCGCACCGCTGGCCTGTGGGAAGAGGTGGACGAAACGCGGCACGTCGAACTCGCTCCCGACGGCACCGTCGTTCCCGCCGCTCTCGAAGCGAACGCTCACTCCAACCACTGACTCGCTGATGTCCCGCTTGCTCCTGCTCTTTGCTCTGCTCCTGGGTAGCGTCGCTGCTACTCCGGCGTACGCTCAGGACTCTTCGCCCATCGACACCGTTCTTTCGGACGAGGCCCAAGACTTGGCCGAAGCCGTCGTCGGAGACGAGCACACTGCAGAGGGGGAGGAAGCGCACCACGCCGCAGCGCCCGTCTACCTGGTGATTCCGTTCGTCGTGCTGCTGCTGATGATCGCGACAGGACCGCTGTTTTTCTCGCATCACTGGCACCACCACTATCCGCGCTACGCGATTGGGTTGGGCGCGTTCGTGGCGCTGTTTTACTTGTTCATTCTGAGCGACTACTACCCGATTCTGCACGCGGCACAGGAGTACTTCTCGTTCATCGCGCTTCTGGCAAGCCTCTACATCGCATCCGGTGGTATTCTGATCCGAACCGATTTCGAAGGTACGGCCAAGGCGAACACGATTCTCCTGCTCGTCGGCGCGGTAATCTCGAACGTGATCGGGACGACCGGCGCGTCGATGCTGCTGATCCGGCCCTATATGCGCCTTAATAAGGGACGCATCAAGCCGTACCACATCATCTTTTTCATCTTCATCGTCTCGAACGTTGGTGGTGCGCTGACGCCGATTGGCGATCCGCCGCTGTTCCTCGGTTTCCTGCGCGGTGTGCCGTTCTTCTGGACGTTCACGCACGTCTGGTACATCTGGATACCGACGATCCTTGCTATCGCCGCTGTCTTCTACTGGTTCGATAGCCGCAACAAGGACAAAAGCATTCGCGAGGTCGCCGAGGAAACGCATACTGAAGCCGCGATTACGGATGACAACCCGGTTCAGGCGCCGCTCTCGCCGGTTATGCCGAGCAAAGCCATCCAGATTACCGGAGCCAAAAACTTCGTCTGGCTGGCTGTCGTGATCGGAGCTGTCTTCATCGATCCGAACGTGATCGGCGAACCATTCCGAGGCAGTGTATTTGACCTGGTTGGTACGTGGCACCTTCCATTCGGCATCCGCGAGATCATCATGGGCGCCGTCTGCTTCTTCGCGTACAAGCTGGCAAGCAAAGAGGCGCTTGCGGGCAACGACTTCAACTTCGAGCCTATCCGGGAAGTCGGCTTCCTGTTTATCGGCATCTTCCTGACGATGCAGCCCGCGCTTGGCTTGATCGGCGCCTTCGCAACGGAGAACGCGGACAGCCTCTCGCTCACGCCCTTCTACTTCGGCACAGGCTTCCTCTCCGGTGTGCTCGACAACGCGCCGACCTACGTCGCCTTCCTAGCCGCAGCGATGGGCAAATTCGGCCTCGACGTGAACACCATCTCGGACGTGGCTGCATTTGCTGCTGGAAACGAAGACCTGATCACGGTGGCGTATCTGCAGGCCATTTCGGTCGCCGCCGTCTTCTTCGGCGCGCTGACCTACATCGGCAACGGACCCAACTTCATGGTCAAAGCCATCGCCGAGTCGAGTGGTGTCGAGTGCCCTTCGTTCTTCGGGTACATGGTCAAGTATTCCCTGCCCATCCTCGTACCGATCTACGTAGTGGTCTGGCTCGTGATGACGTTCGTCGTTGGTACGTGGGCGGTATAGCGTGATGAATCCGATCTCCGATTCCGACATCCAGACTGCGCTGGCCGACCTTCCAGGTTGGTCGTTAGAAGGCGATGCACTCGTCCGCCAGTACGCGTGCTCGGATTTCGAGTCGGCGATTTCATTTATCGTGCGCATCGGATTCGTCGCGGCCCAAATGGATCACCACCCCGAGCTGTTCAACGTCTATTCGACCCTGCGCATCCGTCTCACGACGCACGACGCCGGCGACCGCGTCACCCAACGCGACCTCGATCTGGCCCGCGCCATCGAGCCGATTTCTCTTGCCTTTTGCTCCCGTTCCACCTGATGGAAGTTTCCCCGTTCGCTGACTTTGGCGTCGATCTCTGGATGAGCTTCTCGCTCGTCGCAACCGGAATCGTCGGACTGCTCGTGGTGCTCTACGACGCGTTTTCGGATCGCGGCGTGCGCGTGGCGGCACCGGCAACGATTGCGACATTAGCGGCGTGTCTCGTCTTCGAGGTCTTGCACCTGAGCGCAACGCCCGACCTCGCCTTCATGGGGATGCTGCGTGTCGGAGGGTTTGCGCCGTTCGTTAACATGACGATTGTCGGCAGCGCGCTGTTGTCGGTCGTACTGAGCATCGATTATATGAAGCGCATCGGTCATCACCGGACCGAAGTCTACGTGCTGATCCTGTTCGCTGTGACGGGTATGGTGGCGATGGCATCGGCGAACAACCTGATTATGCTGTTCGTCGGGCTGGAAACGATGTCGATTGCGCTCTACATCCTCGCTGGGCTGGTGCGCCAGGACACCGGCGCTATTGAGTCGGCGCTGAAGTATTTCTTGCTGGGAGCGTTCTCAACCGGCTTCTTCCTCTACGGCGTCGCGCTACTCTATGGGGCAACCGGAACGATGTATCTGAGCGACATGATGCTCGGCCTGCAGGTGACAGGTGCATCTGCACTGTTCTGGGGCGGGGTGGCGCTGCTTCTCGTCGGCTTCCTGTTCAAAGTCTCCGCTGTCCCATTCCACATGTGGACGCCCGACGTGTACCAGGGCTCGCCGACACCCATCGCCGGCTTCATGGCGACGGCGAGCAAAGTCGCCGCGTTCTCGTCGCTCGTCGTCGTGCTCTCGTCTGCTTTCCCGACCGAGCACTGGACGACGGCGCTGGCAGGCATCGCCCTGATTACGATGATCGGCGGCAACATCCTGGCGCTGATGCAGAACAACGTCAAACGGATGCTCGCCTACTCGTCGGTTGCCCACGCAGGCTACACGTTGACCGGATTGGCAGCGGGTACGGCCGAAGGCTACGCCGGGTCGTTGTTCTACCTGCTGGTCTACGCGATCATGAACGTCGGCGCATTCGGCGTGATGGCCTATCTCGAATGGGACGATAAAACAGGGCGCGAGCAGACCCTCGACTCAATCAAAGGCACCGGCTTTCAGCGCCCCCTGCTAGGTGTCGTGATGGGCTTCTTCATGTTCTCGCTCGCGGGATTCCCGCCACTCGCTGGATTCCTGGGTAAGTATGCCGTTTTTGCCCCAGCCATCGACGCCGGCTTGCTGTGGCTCGTCATCGTCGGACTGCTCACTTCGGCGATCTCGGCGGTCTACTACTTCCGCGTCATCGCCGTGATGTGGATGAACGCCCCCGAGAGTGACGAAGAGCGCCATGCGCTTCCGGCGGTGCCGATGAGTGCCCAAGTCGTTTTGCTGACCTGCGCCGTGCTGCTCGTCCTCCTTACGTTTGCGCCTGCGCTTGTCGAGCAGACGGCCGGTTACTTCCAGGGCATTAGCGGATTGGCGGTTGGTCTCTAGTGCTCAGTCAGGCCCATCCTGTCGAGTTGTTCGCCCATTCCCTCTCCGTCATCCCCGACCCGATCGGGGGTCCACCGCTGCGAAGTCGGTTCTGGATTCCCGCCTTCGCGGGAATGACGAATGGGTAAGACGTGACACCTGACACATTCGACGTGACACAGCATAGAGCCCGACACCGCTAAGTCTTGTGGCTCTAGTCGCGTATCGCTCACAGACTCTCAAACCATGCGCGACCTGATCCAGCGGCTGCTCCCGCACGCCCCCGAAGTCGACCTCTTCGTAGCGCCTCACATTCCAGAGAAGCGGCTGAGTGGAGCAACGAGCGCCTACGCGCAGACGCTGGGCGAACAGCCGCTCGCGATCTATGACGCGACGATTCTGGGAAATGGGCGCTCGGGTATGTCATTTGGCGACACAGCGTTCGCGTTTCAGAACAGCATCGAGACCCCGCAGCGGGTCGCCTACCGCGATCTGATTAAGGCCGAGGCAACGGGTACCAAGTTCTTCGGCCGCAAACTCAAACTGACGATCAATAGGGGGCAGGCCACGTTCGAGACCACCGTCGATTTCAGTGCCAACGCAGACGCCGCCGATCATGTCGCTCGCTTTTTGCAGGCCGCTATTGCCCAGAGTGCCGACGTCGAGTTTGGGAGTACCGAGTCGGTTGCCGATGACGCCGCTAGCGTCGATGACGGTGTCGCGGTCGAGCGAGTCATCGACGCCGCGCAGTCGGGCAGGTTGACCAGCGAGCAGGTCGAACGGTTGATCGAAGCTGTGACGCGGGCGTAACTGCCGCGTGTGCGACAAACCTGTTTCGCATCAGGTGCGTCCAATAGCTTCACCCAACCCAGACCGCACCGACATGGCTTATACGCTTCCCGATCTACCGTACGCATACGACGCCCTCGAACCGCACATCGACGCGCGGACGATGGAGATCCACTATACCAAGCACCACCAGGGCTACACGAACAAGCTCAACGCTGCCATCGAAGGCCACGCCGACCTCGAAAGCAAATCGGCAGAAGACCTAGTCGCTGATCTGGGCAGCCTTCCCGATGATGTCAAAGGTGCCGTCCGTAACAACGGTGGCGGATATGTCAACCACAAACTCTTCTGGACCGTCCTGTCGCCGAACGGCGGTGGCAACCCGTCCGGTGAACTCGCCTCGGCTATCGACAGCACGTTTGGCAGCTACGACGAGTTCAAGACCAAGTTCGAGGATGCCGCCAAGACGCAGTTTGGCAGCGGCTGGGCGTGGCTGGTCGTCGACAACAGCGGCAAACTGCACGTCACATCGACGCCAAACCAGGACAGTCCGCTGACCGATGGCCACACGCCGATCTTGGGCCTCGACGTATGGGAGCACGCGTACTACCTCAACTATCAGAACCGCCGCCCTGACTACGTGAGCGCGTTCTGGAACGTCGTCAACTGGGACGAGGTCGCGCGCCGCTACGCTGACGCGCGTGGCTGATCGCGACGACACGATCGACAAAAGAGCCGGGGAGGACAGCACCTCTTCGGCTCTTTTTACATGCGCCCAAGAGCGTGGGGTACGCATCGCATTACATATCGGCGAGCCGTGGCCGTCCGAGGTAGAGGAGGATCAGGTTATCGCGGCCACGTTCGGCAGCGTCCACCGACGGTATGAGTTTCTGACAGGAAGGAGGATGCTCCGTGATGCGGCTTCCCACCTGCTCGACTGTGCCCCCGAACGAATCGTGGCGGAAAGGAAGAAAGATGGCAGGACGGCTATTGGTGGCGTGTTTTCTTCCCTCACGCACACGCGCGAAGCATTTGGAGCAGCGGCGGCGAATCTACCGGTCGGCATCGACGTCGAACGGCCGCGCGTGATTCCAGACGCGGTCTGGCGGCGAATCGGAGGAGCCAACGAACCCCTCGGTGGCAACAGGCTGATTGAGTGGACGGCGACAGAAGCGGTGTTGAAGTCGCTCGGCGTTGGGTTGGCGGGAGGAGGCCACTACGTGACGTTTGCTCTAGAGACGAAACGGGCAGACCATCAACTTGCCTGGACTGCGCGCTATCTCGGCCATCGATTCGACGGCTGGACCCATTGGGACGGCGACTTGGTGTGGAGTTTGGCGCTTGCTCACACGGCGGCGGGCACTGAGCGCGCCCCCGAAGAGTAGAACCCGAATTAGAAAAGCGCTCCCATGCCCGAATACACACCTCAGCATCCCATCCGCATCGTCACCGCCGCGAGTCTTTTCGACAGGCACGACGCATCGATCAACGTCATGCGCCGCATTCTGCAGGCACAAGGCGCCGAAGTAATCCACCTGGGCCATAACCGCGCCGCTCGCGACGTGGTCGAGACCGCGATTCAGGAAGATGCCCAGGGCATCGCCGTTTCGTCGTATCAGGGGGGGCACGTGGAGTACTTCGGCTATCTCCGTGACCAGCTCGATCAGGCTGGAGCAACCCATGTCAAACTGTTCGGCGGTGGCGGTGGGGTGATCGTGCAAGACGAGATCGATGCGTTGGCTGAGCGCGGCGTCCGCATCTTCTCGCCCGATGACGGAATGCGCATGGGACTCGAGGGCATGATTCTGGAGATCATCCAAGCGTGCGATTTCGATCCTGCAGCGCTCGAGGTCGAAGACGAGACCGATGAGGGGGTCGCCGTTGCGATCCGGCGTGATGTCAAACTGGCTCGCAGTCTGACGCGTGTTGAACAAACGGCGACGCAGCACGCGGGCGATGGAGCGCCACAGATGAGCGTTGGAGGCCAGTCTAGCTCAGAGTTGGCACCTGTCGTGGGCATCACGGGCACGGGTGGTGCGGGCAAGAGCACACTGACGGACGAGTTGATCCGCCGCTTCCTGATGGATTTCGACGACCTGGACATCGCCGTCGTCTCAGTCGACCCTACGCGGCAGCGGACCGGCGGCGCGCTGCTGGGTGATCGCATCCGGATGAATGCATCGTATGGCGCGTATGCAGGGCGTGTGTTCATGCGCTCACTCGCCACGCGTCAGGCGCACCGAAGCGTGAGTCAGGCGCTGCGCGAAGTCGTGCAGACGTGCCGGGCATCGGGTTTTGGGTTGGTGCTTGTCGAAACCGCAGGCATCGGCCAGAGCGACACCGAGATCGCAAGCCTCGCCGACTTGACGCTCTACGTGATGACACCCGAGTTCGGCGCGCCGACGCAACTCGAAAAGATCGGCATGCTCGACACCGCCGATCTCGTGGCGCTCAACAAGATGGAGAAGCGGGGGTCGGAAGACGCCTTGCGGGGCGTTCAGAAGCAGATGCAGCGCAACCGAGCTACGTTCGACCAATCGCCCGAGTCGATGCCGGTCTACGCGACTCAGGCCTCACGCTTCAACGATCCCGGCGTGACGCGTCTCTACCGCGCTCTTGTCGACCAACTACGCGAAAGCACGACTTGGACACGCACGGCGACACTCGAACCCGGACCTGCCAAGGCCGCCGCGACCGTCGTGCCGCCGAACCGCGTCCGCTACCTCTCAGACATCGCGGAGACAGGCCGTAGCTACCGCGCTTGGGCGACCAAACAAGCCGACATAGCGCAGAAGTGGGGGCAGGCGAAGGGCGCGCTGGATCAACTCGAAGCGGTCGTATCCGACGACGTGCGCCAGACGCTCAGCCAACTCGCCGACCATCGGTGGGACGAACTCGACGCAGAATCCAGAGCCATACTCGACGGCTGGGACGCGCTGGCCGAGCAGTACACCGGCGATGTGTTCGAGTATCAGGTGCGAGGCAAAACGCTCTCGGTCCCGCTCACCCGCACCACGCTGGCAGGAAGCAAAGTGCCCCGCGTCGCCTTGCCGCGCACGACCGATCCGGGCGAACGTCTGCGCTTCGCGCTGCTCGAAAACGTACCTGGCGGCTTTCCCTACACAGCGGGCGTTTTCCCATTCAAGCGCGAAGGGGAGGATCCGACGCGCATGTTCGCTGGTGAGGGTGCTCCCGAGCGCACCAACCGCCGCTTCCACCTCGTCA
>CAXBBB010000042.1:0-9547 GCA_963973615.1 uncultured Rhodothermales bacterium
CCGCGCGATGTGATGCGTCTTGTGCTTGGCCGTGCCCTTGAACACCATGTGCTCGATGAAGTGCGTAATGCCTGCCTCCTCTTCGGTCTCGTCCCGGCTTCCGGCATGCACCCACACACCCGCTGCAATCGACCGCGCCGTGGCGACGGGCTCGATCAACACGCGGACGCCGTTGGACAGCGTGTGGTGGATGGCAGTCTCACCTGGTTGCTGGATCGGTCTGGGGATGGATGTATTCATATTGCAATAACGGATTGTAAGAATAGAGGCTTAATCGAATCGCCTAGCCGCACTCGCGTGGCGACAATTGAGAGATGTGACGGGAGACTCGTGAGGGTAGTCACCTACCGTAAAACGCCGAGCGGCAGACCTCGTGAGAAGCCTGCCGCTCGGCAGTTCGGTCGAAGCGTTCAGTAGGAACGCGTCAGGCACAGATGAGATCAGTTGCGATCTCGTCCACGACCACCACCGCTGCGTCCGCGACCGCGATCACCGCCACGGTCGCTGCCGCGGCGTTCTTTGCGGCGCTCTTCACGCTTGCGCTCTTCCTCTTCGTAGCCCTCGGGCATTTCGAGGAATGGCTTACGGCTCAATCGGACCTTGCCGTCGTTGCGGACTTCGATGACCTGGACCTCGATCTTGTCGCCGACCTGGACGTGGTCCTCGGGCTTCTCGACGAAGCCATAGGCCATTTCCGAGACGTGAAGCATGGCTTCTTTGCCCGGCAGGATCTCGATGATCGCGCCGAATCCGAGCAGGCTCTTGACCGTGCCGTTGTACGTCTCTCCCGCTTCGGGCTTGGCGACGATGCCTTTGATCATGGCGATGGCGTGGTCGCTCTGCTCGCCACTCGACGCGGCGATGGTGACGTAGCCATGCCCGTCGCGCTCGTCGATGTTGATCGACGTGCCGGTTTCCTTCTGGATGCCCTGGATGATCTTGCCACCAGGCCCGATGATGGCGCCGATCTGGTCGCTATCGATCTGGATCTGGATGAGGCGAGGTGCCGACTCTTTTAGGTCGTCGCGCGGCTCGGTGATCGCCTTGGCCATTTCGCCCAAGATGTGCTCGCGCCCGGCTTTGGCCTGCTCCAGCGCTTGCTTCATGATCTCCTTGGACAGTCCGGTCACCTTGATGTCCATCTGGCACGCGGTGATTCCGTCGGCGGTGCCGGTGAGCTTGAAGTCCATGTCGCCCAAGTGGTCCTCCGTTCCGAGGATATCGCTCAGGATGGCCACCCGGTTTCCACCAGCGTCCATGTCCGTAATCAGACCCATCGCAATACCTGCGACGGGCTTCTCGACCGGAACGCCTGCGTCCATCAACGCCATCGAACCCGAGCATACCGACGCCATCGAGGACGAGCCGTTGGACTCGAGCACGTCGCTGTTGATGCGGATCGTGTAGGGGAAGTCCTCTTCGGCCGGAATCATCGACTGGAGGGCGCGCTCGGCGAGGTAGCCGTGCCCGATCTCGCGGCGGCTGACGCCACGGAGGAACTTGGCCTCACCCGTCGAGAACGGCGGGAAGGTGTAGTGCAGGTAGAAGCGCTTGTCCTTCTGGTCGAACACTTGGTCGACACCTTGGGCGTCTTTCGACGTTCCGAGCGTGACCGTCGACAGCACCTGCGTTTCACCTCGGGTGAACAGACCCGATCCGTGGACGCGGGGTAGGTAGTCGACTTCGGCCCAAATTTGGCGCACTTCGTCGAGCTTGCGACCGTCGAGGCGGCGACCTTCGGCCATCACCATCTCGCGCATCACGTCGGTTTCGACCTGCGTGACAGCTTCCTTGATGTCGCTCTTGGTAAAGCCTTCGTCGGTCATCTGCTTGGCGTCGTCGCCTTCGCCTAGAAGCTTCGCGACCGCAGCGGCCTTGATGTTGGAGATGCCGCCGTAGAACGTCTCTTTTTTGTACTCGCTCGTCAGCAGCGTCTTGAGGTCGCCCTCGACTAGTGGACGAACCAACTCAACGACGCCAGCAGGCGCGACGACAGGCTGAAATGCGATCGCGGGAGCGGCGCCTTTCTCGTTGACCAGATCCTGCTGCAGCTTGCAGAGCTTCTTGATCGCTTCGTGCGCTACGTCGAGCGCTTCGAGCATTTCGTCTTCGCTGATTTCGAGCATCTCCCCCTCGACCATCACGATAGAATCGAGCTTTCCGCTGACGACCAGGTTGATGTCGCTGTCATCGAGCGAGGAGATCGTCGGGTTGACGACATATTCACCGTCGATGCGCCCAACGCGAACCTGGGCAATCGGGCCCAAGAACGGCGCACCACTCAGCATGAGCGCAGCGCTGGCTCCCGTTCCGGCCAGCACGTCAGCGTCGATGTCAGGATCGGCGCTCATCACGTTGCAGATAATCTGCACTTCGTTGCGCATTCCATCCGGAAAGAGCGGACGCAGGCTGCGGTCGACCAGGCGGCTGGACAGCACTTCTTTGTCGGTCGGACGCCCCTCACGCTTGATAAAGCCACCGGGCATCTTGCCACCCGCAGCGAAGCGCTCGCGGTAGTCGACGGTGAGCGGGAAGAAGCTCTGGCCGTCGCGCACGTCGGTCGACATGACGGCGGTGCAGAGAACGGTCGTGTCGCCCTGGCGGACGAGGACCGAGCCGGATGCCTGCTTGGCGAGGAGGCCGGTTTCGAGCGTGAGGGATTTGCCGGGGGCGAACTCGGCGGATTGGATTGTCGCTTTCATCTGGGGTCGGTTGGAGCAGAGCTGTCGCGCGTGAGGCCGGGCCGATTTGCCCGATTCACGACTCTGCCGTCATAAAAAAGCGGCATCCCGCACAGTGCGAGATGCCGCGTCGTTGGGCGCGCGTTATTTGCGGATGCCCAGCTGCTTGATGATCGTACGGTAGCGCTCGATGTCGCTGCTGATCAGGTAGTTGAGGAGGCGGCGGCGCTTGCCGACGAGGCGGAGAAGTCCGCGGCGGGTCGAGTGGTCCTTTTTGTGGATCTTGACGTGCTCGGTCAGCGCGTTGATACGCGTGGAGAGCAGGGCAATCTGGACTTCGGTGTTACCCGTATCGGTGGACGTTTTGCCGTATTCGGCGACCAGTTCCTTGGTCCGTTCGGTTGAGATCATAGGATCCGCTTCAGATTAGTACCATCGTGAAGTAGACGGCGGATGAGCCGCGCGCGATGCCCAAACGGGGCGGTGCGGCGACGTGGAAAGACGGCCAAACTACGGCCTATTCTGATGCTCTGCAACGGGCAACGTCGTCGTGGAGTTGCGTTTTCAGCGCGTCCAGCCCGTCGAACCGCCGTTCCGCGCGGACTCTTCGCACGAAGTCGACCGAAAGCCGCTGTCCGTACAGATCCCCTTCGAAGTCGATCAGGTGGACCTCCACCAGCGGCGCGTTCTCGCCAAACGTCGGACGCACGCCCACGTTGACGGCGGCGCGGTACACGGTTGGACTGTCTCCGATACGCACGTCGGCAGCGTAGACGCCGAACATCGGAAGCACCTTGCCGGACGGAGGGACGAGGTTCGCAGTCGGAAAACCGATCGTGCGCCCGCGCTGATCTCCTTGTGTTACGCGCTGAATCATGCGGTATGGGCGCCCGAGCATGACGGCAGCATCGGCGACACGCCCCTCCTCTATCGCCGTCCGAATCTTGGTGGACGACACGACCAAGTCGCCTTCGAGATGGGCTCCGACCTGGTGGACGCGAAAGCCCATCTCGCTACCGATCCGTTCCAGAAGTCCGACATCGCCCGAGCGCTTGCGGCCAAATCCATGGTCGTGCCCGACGACGACGACGCGGGCCGATAGCGTACCTGCCAGCACCTCGCGAGCAAACTTCTCGGCAGACCAATCCGCCATTTCTGAGGTGAACGGCAGCACGATGAGCCGGTCCACACCCATCGCCCCCATCGCATCAGCCCGCTCCTCTACTGTCGTCAGCAGCGCAACGCCCTCCCCAGTCACGACTTCTCGTGGGTGGGGGTCGAACGTGACGATCGCCGACTCTCCGTTGATCGTACTTGATTTTGCAATAACGGACTCTATAACTACCTGATGTCCGCGATGCACGCCGTCGAACGTACCGACAGTTACAGCGCCGACCGGAGACAACGCACTGCCGTCGTAGCGCTCAACCCGCATTTGCTTTCGACTTCAAGCCTGCCTCCTCTTCCAGACGCTCCATCGTCCATGCCGTGTCGACGTGGGTGTCGCCGATTGCGAGTCGTCGCAAGGCCGTCAAGTGCCCTCCTACCCCCAACGCAGCGCCCAGATCATGAGCTAATGAGCGGACATAGGTGCCTTTGGTGCACCCGGTTTCGAACGTCACGCTAGGCAAGTCGGACGCGTCAACGTCGAAAAAGAAGACCGTCACGTGGCGAGGCGGCACGTCGACCTCCTCTCCTCTACGCGCCTTTTTGTAGAGCCGCTCACCGTCTTTCTTGATGGCTGAGTAGACGGGCGGAATCTGCTCAATCTCACCGACGAACTGTTGGGCCGCTTCGGTCACCTGCTCTGCGGTCACGCCGGACGCATCGCGCGTTTCGACGACTTCGGTTTCGGCGTCGTAGCTGGCCGTCGTCTCGCCGAGCTTGATCGTCCCTGAATAGAGCTTGTGCTGACCCTGAAACACGTCGGCGCAGCGCGTGGCTTCGCGGCCGACCAAACAGATCAACAGCCCGGTCGCCATCGGGTCTAGCGTTCCGGCGTGACCGATTTTCTTCTCTTTGAGAATGCCGCGCAGCCTCCGGATCACACCGAACGACGTGATGCCCTTGGGCTTGTCGATCGGGATCACGAACGCGCCGTCGGGACGGGGCGTGCCGGGCGTCCAGATCGGAGGAATCGGCAGACTCACGAGCTAGCGGTTTCCTCGGACTCGTCGCTGCTACCTTCGCGTGCTTCACGCTCGGCGCGGATACGGTCGAAGAGGTTGTCCATCTCTTGGGCCCGCACCTGCGACTGGTCGAGGAAAAACTTCAACTCGGGGACGGCCTTCAACTGGTGCCGGATCTTGGAACCCAGCGCAAGCCGAATCTCATCGCTCAACGCCTGGACGCGCTTCAAGACAACTTGGCGCTGCTTGTCGTCGTCTCCGGCGAGCACGCTCAGGTTGACGTAGGCGATGCCCAAGTCCTTCGTCATCGACACAGCCGTAACCGTCGTCATCGGACCAAGCTGATCCGAGTACGACTGCTGCAAGATCTCGGCAATCGCCCGCTGAATCACGCTGGCGACGCGTTCGGTGCGGATACTCATGAGCGTTCGACGGATTCGAGAGTACGCGCCGTTTCGACGACCTCGAAGGCCTCGATCTGGTCACCTTCTTTGATGTCGTTGTAGCCGTCGATGCTGATACCGCACTCGTACCCGCTAGCGACTTCCTTGACGTCGTCCTTGATGCGGCGAAGCGATCCGATGCTGGCGTTGTCGTAGATGACGACGCCGTCGCGAATGAGGCGGACTTTGTCGTTACGCTTAATCTTGCCGTCGACCACGAACGAACCAGCGATCGTACCGATGCGCGGGACTTTGAAGATCTGCCGCACTTCGGCTGTACCGAGCGTTTTCTCGGTCTTCTCGGGCGAGAGCAAGCCTTCGAGCGCATCGCGGACGTCCTGAATGGCGTCGTAGATGATCGAGTAGGTGCGGATGTCGATCTCTTCGCGCTCAGCAAGTTGGCGAGCCGAAAGCGTCGGACGCACCTGGAAGCCGATGATGACGGCGTCGGACGCGCTGGCGAGCATGACGTCCGATTCGTTGATCGCGCCGACTCCCGTGTGAATAAGGCTGACAGCCACTTCGGGCGTCGACAGTTTCTGGAGCGAGTCCGAAAGGGCTTCGACCGAGCCACCCACGTCGCCTTTGAGGATGACGTTGAGTTCCTGGAAGTCGCCCAGCGCGATGCGCCGACCGATTTCGTCGAGTGTGATGTGCTTGCGCTGGCGCATCGCCTGCTCGCGGGCGATCTGCGTACGACGCGCGGCGATGTCGCGGGCTTCGCGCTCATCGTCCATCACGACCAACCGGTCGCCGACTTCGGGAGCACCAGGGAAACCGAGGATCGTGACGGGAGTCGACGGGCCAGCTTCGGTCACACGCTGATCGCGTTCGTCGAACATGGCCCTGACACGTCCGCTGTGGACGCCCGCGAGAAATACGTCGCCGACTTCGAGCGTACCGGTTTGCACCAGGACGGTCGCCACAACACCGCGGCCTTTGTCCAACCGCGATTCGATGACGGTACCGACGGCACCCCGATCTGGGTTGGCTTTAAGTTCGAGCAGTTCGGCCTGAATCAGGACTTTTTCGAGCAGTTCGGGGACACCCTGTCCGGTTTTGGCCGAGACCTCCTCGACCTGGACATCGCCGCCATACGCTTCGACGAGGACGCCGTGGTCGCTCAGTTGCTGCATCACGCGCGGAGCGTTGGCAGCAGGCTTGTCGATCTTGTTGATGGCGACGACGATGGGTACTTCGGCGGCTTTGGCGTGGTTGATTGCCTCAATCGTCTGGGGCATCACCGCATCGTCGGCAGCGACGACGAGGATGACGATGTCCGTCGCCTGGGCACCACGGGCGCGCATGGCGGTGAACGCTTCGTGACCCGGCGTGTCGAGGAAGGCAATGGCGCGTCCGTCCTTAATGACTTTGTAGGCACCGATGTGCTGCGTAATTCCACCCGCTTCGCCGGCGACGACGTTGGCTTCGCGGATGTAGTCGAGCAGCGACGTTTTACCGTGGTCGACGTGGCCCATGATCGTGACGACCGGTGAGCGTTCGACCATGTCTTCGGGGTCGTCGTCGAAGAGATCCATCGCCTCTTCCTCGTCGAACTCCTTGATGAACTCGATCTCGTAGCCAAATTCGTCGGCGACGAGTTGGATCGAGTCGGCGTCGAGACGCTGGTTGATCGACACCATCATGCCCATCGAGAAGAGGCGGCCGATCACATCGTTGACACCGACATCCATAAGCGCGGCGAGCTCGCCGGTCGACAGGAATTCGGTGACGCGTAGTGTCGTTTCCCCTACGCTCATCTCCTCCTGCATGGCGGCGCGCTCGGCGGCACGTTCGTCGCGGCGCAGGCGGCGGCGCTTCTGGCGGTTGCGTGTGGCACCCTGCTCGAGTTCGCGACGCGTTTCGCGCAGCATCTGCTCGACGTCGATCTGATCGACTTGAGGAGCACCCGGCTTGGCGCTTCCCGTCTTCTTGGGCGCCTTTTTCTTCTTGTTGCTTCCGGCAGGCGCAGCAGTCGATTTGTCCTCCTCGCCTCGGCGTTTGCGACGGCGACCGCCCGCCCCGCCAACAATCTGGCTCAGGTCGATTTTGCCCAGCACTTTGGTACCCGCGAGCGTGTGCTGATTGGCACGAATCGTTCCGGCAGGTGCCTCTTCGGGCGCAGCCTCTTCGCCTTCAGCAGGCGTCTCGGCGGTTGCGTCCGTCGCAGCGACTGCCTCGACCGACTCGCTGGCGTCCGCTGTCGGCGCTTCGGTTGCAGACTCAGCCTTGGCTGCAGCAGTTTCTTCTGACTGCACCGTAGCGGCTTCTGCGGCAGCGGCTTTGGCTGCTTCCTGCTGCGCTTTTACGCGAGCTTCGGCCTCTGCTTCGGCTTTGGCCTTCGCGGCGGCTTCGGCGGCGGCTTTAGCAGCGGCCTCTTCCTGAGCTTTGCGCTCGGCTGCGATGCGCTCCATACGCTCGGCTTCTTCGCGTTCAGCGCGTTTGGCGTCCTCGATTGCTTTGGCAGCAGCTTCTGCAGCGGCGGCTTTATCAGCAGCTTCCTGATCGACGCGCGCCTGCCGGAGACGGGCAACCTGATCTTTGTCGCTCGAATACTCGGTCAGCAGGGCGAGGTAGGCTTCCTCGTCCGTGATCTTGCCGTTTGGACCTGCTTTGGTATAGGCATCCTTGTGGCCTTTCTCATTGAGAAACGCGACAATCGAATCGATGCTGATATTCAGTTCTTTCGCGACGCGGAAGAGTTGCTGATTCTTAAACTTGCTCATGCAGTGTGATATGAAGCGGATCGTGCGCTGATCCGCCCGAATTACGTGAAGGTAGCGTCACGCGCGCATAGAAAATAGGTCAGGTCCAGCCATAGCACTTAGACGCCACCAGCGTTCATCTCGGCTTCGACAACTCCGCGCACTTTGGCGGCGACCTCTTCGGTCATGCCGCTGCGGCGCGCCAACTCCTCGACCGACAGGTCGAGCAGCGATAGTGCCGAGTCGCATCCGATGGCTTTGAGGCGTGCGATGACTTCGTCCGGGAACGCATCGCCGAACTCTTCGATGTCCACGTCGTCCTCGCCACTGTGGATCTCACGGTAGACGTCGATTTCGTGCTCCGTCAGGCGCGAGGCGAGCCGGATGTTGATGCCCCCCTTGCCGATGGCCTGGCTGACCTCTTCGGGATGGACGATCACTTTGGCACGGGGCGGACGTGGGTTACCGTCCTCATCCACGCCAACGCCTGGCTGCAGGGTCACCCGAATCGGCTTGGCTGGAGCCAGAGCGCGCTTGATCTGCTCGATCTTATCGGGTGCCCACGGAATCACATCGATGCCTTCGTTCGATAGTTCGCGGGCAACGGCATGGATGCGAACGCCTTTCATACCAACACATGCGCCGACGGGGTCGACACGGTCGTCGGTCGAATGGACGAACATCTTGGCGCGGTTACCCGGCTCGCGAACGATCTTTTTAATCTCGATGATGCCGTCGTAGATCTCGGGCACTTCCATCTCGAACAGGCGCTCCATGTACAGCGGATCCGCGCGCGAGATGATGACCTGAGGCGTGCCTCCAGCGTCGCGCTTGACCTCCTTGACGACGGCACGGATCATCTCGCCCTTGCGGAAGCGGTCGCGCCGGATCTGCTCGTCGCGCGGCATCGTCAGCTCGGTCTTGTTGTGGATCACGAGCATCTCGCCCTTACGCGTCTGGTAGACCTCGCCGACGACGATCTCACCGACCTGGTCGATGTAATCCTCGAACATGTGCTCCTTCTCGATGTCGCGAATGCGCTGCGCAAACGTCTGGCGGGCGGTCATGACGGCACGCCGGCCGAAGTCGGACAAGCTCAGTTCCTTAGCAACTTCGTCATCGATTTCGAAGTCCTCATCGATGGCCTGGGCGTCCTTGAGCGTAATCTGCGTGACGGGATCCTCGACATCGTAGTTGCCCACGACGGTCCGGACGTGCAACAGCTGGATATCGCCGTTGTCTGGGTTGAAAATGATGTCGAACGCTTCGGGATCGTCGGCGCCGTAGTGCTTGCGGATCATCGCGCGAAACACGTCCTGAATGATCAGCTGTAGCGTCTCCCGGTCGATGTCCTTGGCGTGCGCGATCTCGGCGAACGAGGAGACCAGATCAGAGGATTTCATATGCGTATAGAGACTATCAAAAGGGAGAAAATGGGAGCGAGGTGCGGCGCTACCAGGGTAGTTTGACCTTGGCTTCCACTACATCGTCAAACGCGATCACGAGGGGATCCGCTCCCCCATCCGGCTGAAGCGTCAGGGAAGATGCGTCGGCGGCAGCCAGGGTGCCTTCGACCTTGACCTTGTCGC
>CAXBBB010000043.1:0-9537 GCA_963973615.1 uncultured Rhodothermales bacterium
CCATCACCTGCCTCTACCGCTTCTCCCAATGAATCGTCTGTTACTGCTGGTTCTAACTGCATTGCTGGCCGCCCCTGCTTGGGGGCAAGACCTCTCGTTCCGGGTCGAGCCCAGTGCCGAATACGTCCGCTACTTGCGCAATACGGACGCCACCCTCACGGCTCAGATCACGCCGGAAGACACACCCGCGTCAGCCAACGCTCGAGCCGCCCGGGCGTTGGTCCAGATCGCCCTCATTCACACTACGACCGACAGCCTGGTACGCGAACTCCTGCCCCTCTTCGAAGACGAGACCGAACTGCTCGAAACCATCTACCGGCGTGACTTCGAAGGGCTCGACTTCGACGACCCCGAGGCGCTCGTTCGGCAACTGCTGGACCTGACGGCAGGCGAGCGCTATCGCACCCTCGAGGCCGATGCCAGCCGGCTCGCCGATGGCTTCGACGAACACGCCGGCGAGGCCGAGAAGCTGGCTACCGATTGGTCCGACGGTCTGGTGCGTCATGCCGAAACCTTCGCCGAAGACATGGAGGCGCTGGCCGAAGGATCGGCACCGTTCTCGGTTTCGTTCGCGGTCGAAGGGTCGGGTGCCGGAACGCTCGTCTTCGACCGAGCGGCCATCGACGGCGTGCTGCAGGCCGCCGAGGATCTCCAAACCGCCGCCAATGAGTTGACTTATACGCTCGAAGAAATCGCCGCGCTTGCCGATGGGCAGACCTCGAGCGCAGCAGCCATCGCACAGATCCGCACGCTGCTGGCGAGCATCGAAACCAGTGCCGACGCCATCGACGCGACCCTGACAGCGCAGCCGCTGTCGGTTTTCGACCTCACGATCGCGTCCGAGCGCCGCGAGCTGAGCAGCGCCTTCGACGGCATCCGAGACGTGCTCGACGGCCGCACGTACGACCTGGGAGATGGCGTGACCGTGCGCCCGGTGGCGTTTCTCGAGCAACTCGACAGCGGGTACTATCCGCTCGTGCTCGACTTCTTCCGCCAGCCCGCCTCCTCGCGCAGCGCGTACACGTGGGGCAACCTGTTCCCCGCTGGCTTGCCCTCGGACGTCACGGACTTGCTCGGCGTCGACGCCACCCTCAGCGTCGCCGCCGGAGCGGACGATCTGCGCGCCCGGGTGCAGACGCTCGAGGTCGGCTTCCGCGACCGCCTCGCTACCGGAGCGACATTTGACGCCCACGCTGGGCTGGCGCTCGCTCTCTCGTTCCAGATGTTCGACGACCACGCCGGCTCGGTCGAGGATGCCGTCGAGTTACTCGCACGGGGAGACTTCGAAACGCTGCTTGACCGCTACGGCGACGACGCAGCCGATGCCGCCGACCGCGCCGACGAGATCGCGGAGCAGTTTCAGCAGGCGCTCGACGCCGCCGATGGGTACGATGCTTTCGTCTTCACCCTACGCGTCGACGAGGGCGGTGACCCCAATGCCGTTTCCGACGGAGACTTCGTGCCGCTCATCGTCACAACCGGGATGATCCAAGCCTTCGCCGCGACGGTGGACGAGCTTGCCCGTACCACGGATGAGGTCGTCGCCGAAGTGTCGTACTTGCTCGAAGAGGCCGACACCGGCTTCGACCTCTACCTCGACCCGAATGCGCTCGACTTCTCGAAAGCAGATACGCCGTTCCGCTTCGTCGTAGCCCTGCAGCGCGCCAACCCGGACTTCCTCGTCCTCAAACCCCTCGGGCGTGACCGAATGCTCGAAGCAGGCGATGCAATCCGCGAGGTCATGCCCGATCTGTCGCAAGCCGCCCGCGACGTGATCAACGCCGTGCGCGATGCCGCCGTTCTCGAAACCGTACTCGACGACGATCACGCCGACCTCCTGGCGCTTCTCGACGACGCAGAGAGCTATGTCGATGCCATTCGTGATGACTTTCTCATCCCCTCGGCCGCGACTGAGATCGACGGCGAAGCGGTCAACCTGTCCGCGTGGTTCGACACGCCGCCGGTGCGGCTGCTCGACGCTGCTCGCCTGTTCTTCGACGGCGATGATCGCACCGACAACACGTTCGCAGGCCTCTTTCCGAACCGCACCGTTTCGGTCGATGGGATCGGGGAGGCGTCGGCAGCGCTCGGGGTCACGTCGGTAGCGCCTCATCCGGTGCGCGGTCAGGCTCGCATCGGCTTCGTGGTCGGCACTGCCGGTTCGGTCGGCGCTGACATATTCGACGTGCTCGGGCGTCGCGTTGCCTCGGTAGACTCGCGCCCCTTCGGTGCCGGAGAGCATACCCTAACCCTACCGACCGACGCGCTTCCTGCGGGCACGTACCTGCTGCGCCTGCACGCCGGAGATGCAACGGCCACGCACGCGCTCGTCGTCGCACGCTGATCGCGGATACGCCCGGGTCGGTAGTCGGCCCGGGCGTTTTTATCTATCGAACAGCGTATGGATCGGATACGGCGGGTTGGGTGCGATAATCGACGCGTAATCCGCAAACATGAGCGCGCGGTTCAGGTAGATTAGGGAGACTCAAACAGCATCTCCCTACCTCTCGTGAGCGATACCAAGATTATTTTCTCCATGCGGAACGTCAGCAAGACGCACCGCAACGGCAAGCAAGTTCTCAAAGACATCTACCTGTCGTTTTACCATGGCGCCAAGATCGGCGTGCTGGGTCTGAACGGATCGGGTAAGTCGACGCTGCTCAAAATCATCGCGGGAGAAGACGAGGACTATCAGGGTCACATCGACCGGCAGAAAAACGTCTCGTTCGGGATGCTCCATCAGGAGCCACAACTCGACCCGGACAAAACCGTCCGCGAGATCGTCGAGGAAGGGGCCGCCGACACGGTCAAACTCGTGCGCGATTTCGAGGCTATCAGCGCCCAGTTCTCCGAGCCGGACGCCGACTTTGACGCGCTGATCGAGAAGCAGGCCAAACTGCAGGACCGCATTGACGCCATCGGCGCGTGGGACATCGACGCTCAACTCGAACTGGCGATGGACGCGCTGCGCTGCCCACCGCCGGATCAGAAGATCGGTGTGCTCTCGGGCGGTGAGAAGCGTCGCGTTGCTCTGGTCCGCCTGCTGCTTCAGAAGCCCGACGTGCTGCTGCTCGATGAGCCGACGAACCACCTCGACGCCGAGAGCGTCGCCTGGCTCGAGCAGCACCTGGCCCGTTACACCGGAACGGTCATCGCCGTAACGCACGACCGCTACTTCCTGGATAACGTCGCCGGGTGGATTTTGGAGCTGGACCGAGGCAGCGGCATCCCGTTCGAGGGCAACTACACCTCGTGGTTGGAGCAGAAGCAGGCGCGCTTGCAAAAGGAAGAGAAAATCGAGAGCAAGCGGCAAAAGGCGCTCAAGGAAGAACTCGAATGGGTGCGCCAGTCGCCCAAGGGCCGCCACGCCAAGAGCAAGGCGCGTATCACGCAGTACGAGAAAATGGTGGCCGATCAGCAGGAGGCGCGCGACGAGTCGGTCGAGATCCCCATTCCGCCTGGACCGCGCCTGGGCAACAAGGTCATCATCGCCTATCGCGTCACCAAGGCGTACGGCGACAAGCTGCTGTTCGAGGACCTGTCGTTCAGCCTGCCTCCGGGCGGAATCGTCGGCATCATCGGGCCGAACGGCGCCGGTAAGACGACGCTGTTTCGCATGATTACGGATCAGGTCACACCGGACTCAGGCACGTTCGAAGTCGGCGAAACGGTCGAGTTGGGCTACGTCGATCAGAACCGTCCGCTCGACGGCGACTAAACGGTCTGGCAGGAGATTGCCGACGGACTGGACATGATTCAGGTCGGCAACCGCGAGATGAACAGCCGCGCCTACGTGGGCCGCTTCAACTTCGCCGGTCAGGATCAGCAGAAGAAGACGAGCGAACTGTCGGGAGGAGAGCGCAACCGCGTCCACCTCGCCAAGACGCTGCGCGAAGCCGCCAACGTGCTGCTGCTTGACGAACCGACGAACGACCTGGACGTCAATACCCTCCGTGCGCTCGAGGAGGCCCTGATGAACTTTGCTGGATGCGCCGTCGTGATTTCGCACGACCGCTGGTTCTTGGACCGCATCTGCACGCACATTCTCGCCTTTGAAGGAAACAGCGAGGTCGTGTGGTACGACGGCAACTATTCGCAGTATGCCGAGAGCTATCGCGAGCGTAAAGGCATCGACGCGGAGCGCCCCAGCCCGATCACCTACCGCAAACTCACGCGCGGCTGAGCGTCTCTGCGGGGCGAGGTCGTTTGGGCACAAGGGTTTAGCTGGTCTGTCCATGTTGCACAGACGTGTAACGCGGTCGTATCGTGGTGCGTCCACATCACCAGCTCGGCTTTCGTTCTCATGCCCTACACGCTCACCCCTGACCTAGCCGATCATCTTGGGCCTGAACAAATCGAGCGCCTCACGGCGCTTGAACTGGAGGTTGTCGAGACGTTGCACCATGAGCGCACGCTGATCGCTGAGGAGTTGCACGACGGGCTGTGTCAACGCCTGACGACCCTGTCGATGCTTGTCGCTACGCTGCAGAAGCACGCCGAAGGCATCGCAGATCCAACATGCGAAGGGCTTCTGGCGCGCATCCAGATGCTGACTGGGCAAGCGATCAAGGAGACGCGCTCGCTCGCTCACAGCCTCCACCCCAGCTCACTGGGCGACGAGGGACTATCCGAAGCGCTTACCAATCTGGCCGAAAACCTCGACGCAGCGCACCACATTGCGTGCTCGTTCGAGCAGAGTGATCATGTGTTGATTCCCGACGGGGAGCGTGCGCAACATCTCTACCGAATCGCGCAGGAAGCCACCTCGAATGCATTGCGTCATGGCCAACCGTCGCACATTGCCCTCTCGCTCGGGTTGGTCGGTGACGATGTGCTGCTCTCAATCGAGAATGACGGCGTGACGCCTTCGGCTGGCTTGTTCGAAACAGGCGGTTTGGGGCTGCGCTCCATGAAACGCCGAGCAACACGTCTGGGTGGGACGTTCTCTATCGAACCGCGAGGCGAAGGGGGCACCATCGTGCAGGTCACCGTGCCCCGATTGGGTGCGTAACGAAGCGAGGTTTCACGCTCCAATCTTCGGGATCGCGGTATCTTGGAGATTCTCTCTGACGCACCCTTCGCTCTGATGACTCTCTTGCTGACGCTCCTCTTCGCCGCTCCCCAAGCGGCCGACGCGCCGAACCCGCTGTTCACGTTCGCGCCGCTGGTGCTGATCTTCATCGTGTTCTACTTTTTGATGATCCGCCCCCAGCAGAAGCGAGAAAAGCAGCGCAAGCAGATGATCGCGGATATCAAGAAGGGCGACAAGGTGGTCACCATCGGTGGTGTGCACGGCACGGTCCACCAGATCGACGAAACGTCCATTCTCGTTCAGGCGGATACGAACGTCAAGTTGCGCATCGAGAAGTCGGCTATCGGTTCGGTCGTAGAGTAACACCCACTACGGCTTCACCACCTCTTCCAAACCGGATCGATAATGATCCGTAGATTGGAAGGCTGACCCTTTTCTATTTACCTAATCCTTCCGACGCCTTGGCAATCGGCATTAAAGTCCGGGACAACGAGTCCATCGATCGCGCCCTGCGCCGCTTCAAGCGCCAGGTCAACCGTAGCCGCGTGCTGCGCCAGTACCGCGAAAACATGGCCTTCACCAAGCCCAGCGAGAAAAAGCGCCTGGCCGACGAGGAAGCGTACCGCAACTCGCGCCGCTACTCGCGCCCCCGCTAGAACGCCCAGCGTCTCGACGCTTCGCGTTTCGACCCTGTCGAGGGCTGTGCCGATTCGGTGCAGCCCTTTTCGCGCTTTCCCCATCTCGAACCGCGTTGCATGCGACGCGTAGAACCGGACCGTTCGTTCCACTGCTCCGCGCCGCTGCCATGTCTCGCCCCAAAGCCTTCGACCCCGACGTCGCGCTCGACCGCGCTACCGATCTGTTTCGACGTAAGGGCTATGCCGCTACGTCGGTCGGCGATCTGGTCGAGCATACCGGACTGAGCCGCAGCAGCCTCTACGACACGTTTGGCGATAAGCACGCGCTCTTCCTAGCTGCTCTTGATCGGTACCGCGTGCGCGGCTCCGACTTCCTGTCAGAGGTCTTGGAAAACGCCGAGTCGCCGATGTCCGGATTGCGGGCCTACTTCGACGCCCTCGCCGCCGACTGTGCCTGCCCAGACGAAGGGCGCTACGGATGCCTGGCTGTCAACGCCGCGGCCGAGTGCGCTGCTACCGACGCGGATACCGCTGAGCGTTCGGCGCAGAACTGGAATGGCATGACCCAGGCGTTCGCCGCTCTCGTCCGCCGTGCGCAAGAGCAAGGGGAGATTACGCCTGATCGCGACGCCGACGCGCTGGGACATTTCTTGACCAATGCTGTCTATGGTCTGCGCGGCTTGCAGACGGCAGGAGCGCCCGCATCTGCTGTCCGCAGCGTGATCGATACGACGCTGGATGTGCTGGCGACACCGAGGTAAACTCTTTCCAGCGCAGACCTGGCAGGTCCCAGCGACCTGCCAGGTCTCTGTCTCTCCAAACGTATCCATATTCATGCGCCTGTTTCTACTCTGCCTCCTAATGACCGCGCTTCTGGCCGGATGCACGACGAGCACTTCGGCTGTCGCTCCGCCCTCGTCATCCACTGCATCGTCCGAACTGCCGCTCGACATTCGGTGGGTGCGCCGCTCGGCCGAGCACCAGGCCGCGTATGCTCAGACGTACCGCGCCGCGTCGGCGTACCTGAGCGCCATGGCCGATACCATCTCGACGGATCGTTGGGCGGTCGTCTTGGATGCAGACGAGACGTTGATCGACAACTCGCTCTATCAGCAGGAACGCGCCGAGCAAGGGCTGGGCTTCTCTCCGGAAAGTTGGAACGCGTGGACCTTGCGTGAGGAGGCGACTGCGCTTCCGGGTGCCGTCGCGTTTACGCGTCAGGTGGCGGAGTTGGGTGGACGCGTGGTCGTAGTGACGAACCGAGACGATGCGGTGTGTGAGGCGACGCGCCGCAACCTGCAAGCCGTCGCTATCGAAGCCTCGGCCATCTTGTGCCAGACCGATACGGGCGACAAGAACCCACGCTTTGCGCTCGTCGAGCAGGGCTATGGCGATCTGCCACCGCTGCGCATCGTGATGTGGGTCGGCGACAACATCCAGGACTTTCCGGGACTGAGCCAGCAGGTGCGGTTCGGGGGGCAAGCCGCGCTGTCGGAGTTCGGCGGACGCTTTTGGCTGCTGCCCAACCCGATGTATGGTTCGTGGACGCGCAACGCCGAGTAGGGTGGTCTAGTGAGGGAAATCGAGGCCGAATCGGAGCGCTCGTTCCGTAAGCGAGACCCAGTCCAAGCAACCCGCCTGCCCTCGCCTCGTTGACGACGTAAACCACCGAAACCTATGCGCTTCCGATATACCGACTTCGTCCCCGAGCGCCACGGACCGCAGGGCGACTCGCCGTTCGAGAACCTGCTCGACATCTTTCAGCAACTGCTGAACATCGCAGCGGGCGACGCCAACGAAGCGCTCGACTGGATGAACGAACTGGACCGCCGCTACGACCTGACATCGGGCGACTACGGCATGGGCGACTTCATCGAGGACCTCCGTAAGAAGGGCTACTTGGAGGACGACGAAAACAAGCTGGGCGAAGTCCGCATCACGTCCAAGACCGAGCGCGGTCTGCGGCAGAAAGCGCTCGAAGACATTTTCGGCAAACTCAAACGCGGCGGACGCGGCAGGCACAAGACGCCATTCGCCGGGCAGGGCGACGAAAAGCTGCCCGAAACACGCAACTGGCAATTCGGCGACGACCTGCACTCGCTCGACGTAACCAGTACGCTCTCCAACGCCTACCGGCGCGGTGACCTGGACCGCCTCGATCTGCGCGAAGACGACTTCGAAGTCTACGAAACCGATCACCACACATCGATGGCGACGGTCATGATGATCGACCTGAGTCACTCGATGATTCTCTATGGTGAGGACCGCATCACGCCTGCCCGCAAAACCGCGCTGGCGTTAAGCGAACTCATCCTGACGCGCTACCCTGGCGACACGCTCGACATCGTCGCGTTTGGAACGGACGCGTGGCAGGTCGACATCAAAGACTTGCCCTACCTCAACGTCGGCCCGTTCTACACCAACACGCGCGCCGGATTGCAGCGCTCGCGCGATCTGCTGCGTAGACGTAAGAACCAGAACAAGCAGATCTTCATGCTGACGGACGGGAAGCCGTCGTGTCATTACGAAGGCGCCAAGCTGTATCGCAACGCGTTCGGATTGGACAAAAAGATCGTCAACAAGGTGCTCGACGAGGCCGTCGCCTGCCGCCGCGAGGGCATCTCGATCACGACGTTCATGATCGCGCGCGACCCACTGTTGCAGCAGTTCGTCCACCAGTTGACCGAAGCCAATCAGGGGCGCGCGTACTATTCGGGTTTGGACGATCTGGGATCGTTCGTCTTCGAGGACTTCGAGCGCAACCGCCGCAAAAACGTCCGCTAGGCTCGTGGCGCGTGCCGGATGATCGCCAGGCAGCGACGCACACTTCGCGTTCAGAGCACGAAAAAGCTGACGGAGTTGAAGATGGATTCCGAAGCTGGAATAACGCGAAGCCGTCCACCCGACATGCCCCACTTTCGAGGTTACCCTATTGGCCGGGCTCAGGACGGAGGGGGGAAATCTCAGAATACGATCCGTTTCTGACTATACGGACTCCACTGGCAGTTGCAGAGCTAGTCGTCCCTCCGCGGTGAGTCGTCACACTGATCTTAGCTCCCTGCTCAGCCTTAATAGTGCCTGTAAAGTGCTCTGCGCTGACAGTAAATCGTGCAGGTGTGACTCCTTCGACAGCAGAAATCGAAAAACCCTCCTCTGACTCAAACTGAGCCTCGAAGTCCACCGTGTCAGTTTCGGAGCTGATCTCAATGGTCATCTGGCCGGCTTCTGCGCTCGGCTTTTCCGATGGAGCAAAACCGACCAGGAGGCTAAAACAAAGCGCTGAGGCAAGTAAAGTGGCTGAGGTAAATCGCTTCATGGTGTTGGGCTCCTATAAGGGGATTGAGATACGTACATGCGCACACGAGGCGCGACATCTCAGGATGCGAGCAGACGTACAGCCAACAATGTAGACGCCCGACTTACATAGGGCAAAACCGTTTACAATCTCGTTCTGACTGCCTGCGAGTCATCCAGTACTATTCTTGGAGCGTCTGGTTGGAAAGAGGACTTCGAGCGCAACCGCCGCAAAAACGTCCGCTAGGTCCGAGACCGGCTGATCTTCTCGCTTGACCGAGTAGAGAAAACCTCGTAGTATATCAGTCGTATCCCAACGATTTGCTACGCCATGACCTGCACCTGGAGCGGTGTTTTCCCCGCCGTTACGACGCCCTTTTCGCCATCGCTCGCTCTTGACCGCGACGCTATGCTGTCCGAGTACCGAGGCCAGATCGACGCTGGAGTTGACGGGTTGGTTGTGTGTGGATCGTTGGGGGAGAGCAGCACGCTCACGCGCGACGAAAAGCTGGACGTGCTCTCGGCCGCGCTCGAAGCGTCGGATGGGCGTGTGCCGGTCTTGTGCGGCGTAGC
>CAXBBB010000044.1:0-9533 GCA_963973615.1 uncultured Rhodothermales bacterium
AATCGCCCCTCATTCGGGTGGACGCTGCAGTTTTCGATCACGCCCGGCACGCTGCTGACGGCCGTCGCGCTGGCGCTGGTGGCGGCAATCCTGGCGGGTCTCTACCCGGCGTGGCGCATGGCCCAATCGCGGCCCGCCGACGCATTGCGCGATGGGTGACTCTACTTCTACCCTCAGACTTCCACTTAGTCATCGCGAGGAGCGCAGCGACGTGGCGATCTCCTGCGGTTTGGTCCCTCACTCAGACTGGTCGGGCGAATCGTGATTCGCCCTTACGGAGTTTTTAGCTAGCTTTCTGGTCTTATGTCTATTCGTTCGCTGCTGTTGATTTTGGGCATCGTCGTGGCCTCGCTAGGGGCGGCGGCGTTCGTGCTGACGCGCGAAGATCGTCCCGACGTGACCGGCCTGGGACTGGCCGATGCGATGCGGTCGGACACGACAGGGTTTGCCCTCGCTATCGAGCCGCGTGAGTTTGTCTTTCCCGCCGACCACGGTCCGCATCCCGACTTTCGCACCGAGTGGTGGTACCTGACGGGCAACCTCGCCGCCGTCGACCCCGACGCGCCTGAGCCTGCCGTCCCACTGATTGATCTGCCGTTTCCTGACGGACGTCCGTTCGGCTTCGAGTTGACGCTGTTCCGCGTGGCCGCCTCACCGCCCACGGTCGACACTACGGACTACGGCGATTGGAATACGCGCCAGTTCTACATGGGGCACTTCGGCGTGACGGACATCGCCGCCGAGCAGTTTCACGCGCTTGAGCGGTTCAGCCGGGCGGCTGGAGGACTGGCCGGGGCGCAAGCCTATCCGTTCCGCGTCCACCTCGACGACTGGGCTGTCGAGGCTGGCCCTGATGGACTGCCCCAGATGCGTGTCTACGCGAGGCAAGACGGTGTCGCCATCGACCTGCTCGCCACGCCTGCCAAGCCGATGGTGTTGCAGGGCGACCGGGGGTTGAGTCAGAAAGGGCGTGAACCAGGCAACGCGTCCTACTACTACAGTTACACACGGCTCGACGCGCGCGGTACGTTCGAGACGCCCGATGCAGGTGTCGTCGACGTGCGCGGTCAGGTGTGGATGGATAGAGAGTGGAGTACGTCGGCGCTGGACGACGGGCAGGTCGGTTGGGATTGGTTCGCGCTGCAATTGAGCGACGGACGCGACCTGATGGTCTACCAACTCCGAGACCGGGACGGCGGCGCGAGTGCGTTAAGCAAAGGGACACTTGTCGAGGTCGACGGCACGAGCCGGACCCTGCGGCTCGACGACTTCTCGGTCGAGTATTCGGGTGCCATCGGAAGGGTTGGATCTATCCGTCGAGAGCGTGCTGGACGATCAAGAACTCAACGTCTCGGTCCGTTACTGGGAAGGCGCCGTTCGCGTCGACGGTGGGAACGGACTGACCGGCGTCGGCTACGTCGAGATGACGGGCTATGACCCTGCCTCGCAAGGCGGACGCGGCGAACTGGCGACGGCGGTCGAATGAACACGGCACTTCCCAATCTGGCGTTTCCTCCTATTGAAGCGCGCATTGTCGAAGAGAGTCGCGGCGTGATGATCTTTGACGCTGTCCGGTCGCGCTACGTTCGGTTGACCCCTGAGGAATGGGTTCGGCAGCATCTGATCGGCTTCTTGATCTCGCATCGGGGCGTGCCACTGTCGCTCGTTGCCGTTGAGAAAGGCTTCGATGTGTCCGGCCAGTCCAAGCGCGCCGACGTGGTCGTGTACCGCCGCGACGGTCGACCGTGGCTACTCGCCGAATGCAAAGCACCCGGTGTCGCTATCGGAGACGCAGCGCTTCGGCAGGTGGCGCGCTACGCCCGCGTCATCCACGCCGACGTGCTCGCCCTCACCAACGGGCTGCGCCACGAAGCATTCGCTGTCGCATCAGGCGCGCTGACTCCGCTAGAGGATCTGCCAGCTTATCCTGCGTGATGGATGGATGGGCAGGCGCACGTTCGGCCGGCACTCACTTCTCCCCCTCGCCGACGGTGATCACGTGCGCAGCGTAGGGCGCCAGTTCGGTCGCGTCGTTTAACTCCATCGGCTGCCCAGAGAGCAGGTCGCGACCAGAAGCAGAGGGAATGCTGATCGTCGTCGGCGTGGGGCGCACGTTGACGGCGACGATCAGACGCTCGTCTCCGCTCGTTCGCTCGAACGCGAGTGCGTCTTCGGTAGCCGTGATCAGTCGGTAATCGCCTCGGCGCAGCGCTTCGGAAGCGGTGTACACCTCGAAGAAGCGGCGATACCATACCTGGACGTCCGGATTAGCGGTCCAGTCGATGGGGGTCGATGAGAAGAACGGGACGGTCTGATCGATGCCTGTTTCCTGCCCATTGTAGATGAGCGGGACGCCGGGTAAGGCCGCGGCGAGGACGAAGGCGGCTTGTGCTCCAGCCTGTCCGCCGAAGAGCGTAGGGGGCGGCGCGTCCCACGCGGTTTCGTCGTGGTTGGTCGAGAAACGCAGTCGGGCGGCTCCGGGCGGTAGCTCGGTCAAGATCGAGGCGACGCGGTCGGCGTAGCGCGCGGCGGGTTTTCCGGCGAAGACCTCTTTGAGCGTCGCGTACTCGGGCCACGCGTAGGTCAGGTCGAAGCCTGCGCTGTGCAGATCCATCCCCTCGCCTTCGGCCAGCATCAGCACACCCTTCTCTTCGCGGAGTGAGGCGATGGCGTGCTCCCAGAAAGCAATCGGCACCATGCCCGCCACATCGCACCGAAAGCCGTCGACGTTCTGCTCAATCGCCCAGAAGCGTAGGACATTGGTCATTTCAGCGATGACCTCGGGGTTATCGTAGTCGAGTTCGACAGTATCGGTCCAGTCGGTCGGGACGCCGTCGTTGCCGTGCGGGACCTGGGGCTTTCCATCGTCGCCCAACACGTACCAATCGGGGTGCTCGGTCGTCCAGGCGTTGTCGGGCGCCGTGTGGTTGGCGACGAAGTCGAGGATCAGCTTCATGCCTCGGTCGTGCGTCGCGGCGACGAGGCTCTGGAAGTCTTCGAGCGTGCCGTAGTCAGGGTTGACGGCGTAGTAGTCGCGGATGGCGTAGGGCGAGCCGAGTGCGTCTCCCTTTCGTCCTTCGACACCGGTCGGATGGATGGGCATGAGCCACACCGTCGTCACGCCGAGCGACTGGAGTGAGTCGAGCCGGGCCTCGACGCCTGCGAACGTGCCTTCGGGAGAGAAGTCCGGTACAAAGATCTCGTAGATGACGGCATCGCCGACCCAGGCAGGCGATGCCATCGGCAGATCGCCCATCCCCGAACCGGGTGGCCCATCGAGTGACTCGATGCAGCCGGTGAACGAGAGCAACATCAGAACAACGAGCAGGCGCATGGAGCAGAAGGAAATCGAAGAGCAAGGAGGCATCTTGAAAGCTACGTCCCAAACGTAAAGTAGCCTCCACCCGAGAACCGGATGGAGGCTACAAAGGGAACGGAGTCGGAGACTCAGGCTGCGTCGATGTGGACGAACTTGCGGTTGTTCTGCCCGCGCGAGAAGCGGACGGTGCCGTGCGCAGTCGCGAATAGGGTGTCGTCCCCGCCTTTGCCGACATTGGTGCCGGGGTGAACCTTGGTGCCGCGCTGGCGGACGATGATCGAACCTGCCGTGACGGACTCGCCGCCGAAGGCCTTGACGCCGAGCATGTTCGGGTTGGAATCGCGACCGTTTTTGGTCGAGCCTACGCCTTTCTTATGTGCCATGAGAGTGGAGAGATTATACGTGCGAGGTGGAGAGCGACCTTAGACGCCGATCGACGTGATCTGGATCTGCGTGTAGTCCTGGCGGTGTCCGCGCGTGCGGCGGTAGCGCTTGCGGCGCTTCTTCTTGAAGACGATGATCTTGTCGCCGCGGACGTGGCCGAGCACTTTGGCTTCGACCGTGGCGCCTTCGATGGCGGGTGTACCGACGGTCGTTGAGTCGCCGCCGGTCAGGAGCACGCGGTCAAACGTGACCTTGTCGCCCTCGCTGGCTTCTGCGTGGAAGGGGACATAGAGCGTGGCGTCTTGTTCGACCTTGAACTGTTTGCCCGCGATTTCGACGATAGCGTACATAGTGCTCTGCTTTGGGCGTCGGGTTGGCTACCGGCGCGAGAGGAAAAGGGGAGTCCGCGCGCGTGATCGCTGCGGAGCCTTCCAATATAGAAAAGCCTGAGTGCAGATAGCGTTAATCTGTTGGAGGATAGACCGTTGGCTTCAACACCGCTTCCTAGCGCTTCCGAAGCGAACTCCATCCTGCTTCCTCGTGGCTGCTAGGCATACAGCGTTCGGAACAGGCTGCTGATGCGGAGTGCCATTTCGAGCGCTTGCTCTGCGTTGAGCCGAGGGTCGACCTGGCTGCGGTAGGCGCGGTGCAGGTCGGCGTCGGCCAGGCCGCGAGCGCCACCCGTGCATTCGGTGACGTCTTCGCCCGTCAGTTCCAGGTGAACACCTCCCAGTCTGGATCCGTGTGCCGCGTGGATGCGGACCGACTGGTCCACTTCGGACAGAATATCGTCGAAGCGACGTGTCTTGTGCCCTTCGGTCGTCGTGCGCGTGTTACCGTGCATCGGGTCGGATACCCATAAGACCGTTCGGCCTTCTTTGCGCACCGTCTCAATCAGACCCGGCAGCGTGTCTTCAACCCCATCGACGCCCATCCGGACGATCAGTGTCAGCCGGCCCGGATCCTGATTGGGGTCGAGCGTGCGCATCAGGTCGCGCAGCCAATCGGGTGTCATTCCCGGACCGATCTTGACCGCAATCGGGTTGTCGATCTCGGCCATATACGCAACGTGCGCCTGGTCGACGGCAGCGGTTCGCATGCCGATCCAGGGGAAGTGCGTGCCCAGGTTGTAGGGTTCGTCGCGACGGGGAACGGTCCGCGTGAGTGCTTCCTCGAACTTGAGCAAGAGGGCTTCGTGCGACGTGTAAAACTCAACGCGTTCCAGGTCGTGCAGGTTGGCGCTCGTGAGTGTGCCGACGAATTCCAGGCCTTCTCGGATGCTGCGGACGATGCGATCGTAGGCATCGGCATGTCCCGAGTCTCCTGCCCAGCGCAGGTTCCAATACTCGGGGTGGTGCATGTTGGCGAATCCGCCTTCGCTCAGCGCTCGGATGAAATTGAGCGTCAGCGCCGATTTGTAGTACGCACGGAGTAGCCGGTTGGGGTCGGGGGTGCGATCTTCAGGCGTGAACTTCGGCCCATTGATAATGTCGCCCCGGTAGCTCGGGAGCGTCACGCCGTCGCGCGTTTCGTCGTCGGACGAGCGCGGTTTGGCGTATTGCCCGGCCACACGTCCGACGCGGATGACGGGTTTGCGCAAGCCATGGACGAGCACCAGGCTCATCTGCATCAGCACTTTCAAGCGGCTTGTGATGACCTCGTCCTGGCACTCGGAAAAGCTCTCGGCGCAGTCGCCACCCTGCAGGAGGAAGCGCTTGCCATGGGCAGCCTCGGCGAGGTGACCTTTCAGCCTACGAATCTCCCACGACGTGACGAGCGGCGGAAGGCTGCGCAGGTGAGTCAGCACGCGATCAAGTTCGGCAGCGTTGGGGTAGGTCGGCTGCTGGAGGGCGGGGCGGTCGGCCCAGGTTGCGGTTTCGGTCATCGCGTGGGAATGCAGGAGTGGGGCGAAAACTAGGGATGCGTGGTATACGGAATCTGCGGAGATCAAGCTTTGTGGCCTGGCTAAGTGGTTTCTCTGCTTTTGGCCTTCAAGCTTGCCTCTTCCCGCGAAACCCGATCACACGTCGTACTTGCGGGCGATATACGCCAGCCACGGCTCGGCAGTGAGCGGACCGCCGGTCGCGTCGCGCAAAATGCGATCGGCGGACTTGGCCCTGCCCCAGCGGTGGACGTGCGTGCGCATCCAGTCGAGGAGCGGCCCGAACTCGCCACGCGCCATCTGCTCGTCGAGCGATCCATGTGCGGGGGTCAGGTCGCGGTCGCAGGCATCCCACAGCATAGCCGACATCAGGTTGCCCAGCGCGTACGTGGGGAAGTATCCGATGGTGCCCAGGCTCCAGTGCACGTCCTGAAGCACGCCCTCGGCGTTGGTTGCAGGCCGAATGCCCAGATAGTTTTCCATCGCGTCGTTCCACGCCCGAGGCAGATCGGCGACGGCGAGCGTGCCTTCGATCAGGGCGATTTCCAACTCCATCCGCAGCATGATGTGGAGGTTGTACGTCACCTCGTCGGCGTCGACGCGAATGGGCGACGGGGCAACGTGATTCATCGCCGCATAGAAGTCGTCGAGCGTCACTCCAGACAGCGCATCGGGGAATGCGACCTGCGTCTGAGGCCAGTAGTGCGACCAAAAGGGACGGCTTCGACCTACCAGATTCTCCCACAACCGCGACTGCGACTCGTGCATTCCGAGCGAGGTGCCCTCGGCTAGCGGCGTCCGCGCGGTCCGCGGGTCGACACCCTGCTCGTACATCCCATGGCCAGCCTCGTGCATGGTCGACGAGAAAGCGGAAGGGAAATAGTGGGGGTCGACGCGCGTCGTGATGCGCACGTCGGTTCGGTCGAACGTGGTGCTAAACGGATGCGTCGATGCGTCCTGCCGCCCTCGCGAAAGATCAAAGCCGATGTCGGTCAGCACCTTCATGCCCAGATCCCACTGCGCTTGATGTAGGAAGTCGCCCGTGACGGCGCCCAATCCGGGTTGCTCGCGCTCGGACAGCGTTTGGACGATGGGGACGAGTCGTTCGCGCAGGTCGCCGAAGACCTGTTGGAGTTGAGCCGTCGTCGCCCCGGGTTCGAATTGGTCGAGCAGTGCATCGTACGGATGCTCAGTGTATCCCAGTAGGTCGGCTAGCTCGCGGTTGAGAGCGACGATGGTTTCCAGATGCGGCGCGTAGTGGTCGAAGTCGTCGGTGTTGCGTGCGTGGCGCCAGGCTTCTTTGGCTAGTCCGATGGCAGTCGCTTGGCGTGAGACGAAGTCAGGGGACAGCTTTTGCGCGTACTCGAAGTCTCGCGCGGTTTCGCGGATCAGTCCGGCGTCAAAGATCGACTGGTCATCGTCGCGCGCTTCCAAGTCAGAAAGCAGCGGCAGTGCGTCAGCGACGGCTTGAGCCGTTTCCTTGCTCGTCAGCATCTGATGCGCCAGCGTGCGCAAGGTGGCGACCTGGTTGGCTCTCGCCGAATGCGCGGCAGGAGGGAGGTAGGTTTCCTGGTCCCATTCGAGTACGGCAGCCGACGCGTTGAGGTCATGAATCGGAGCGAGGCGGTCGCGCAGGTGGGAAAGCGGATCGGACATGTCAAGCGTGAGTTGGAATCCGTCCAAACGCGCGACAGAGGGGAGGGGTCGCAGGTCGTGCGTTGAGATGCCGGTGAAGATGCGCACGTTGGTTGACAGCCCGCCCAGCCCAGCGTAGTTTTACAGTCCTGCCGATATAGCTCAGTTGGTAGAGCGGTTCATTCGTAATGAACAGGTCAGCGGTTCGAATCCGCTTATCGGCTCCGGCCCCGGTGCGCACGTCGCATCGGGGCTTTTTTCGTTTAGGCTCACACTCCTCTCGCCATGTCCGATCTCGATCATCAGGAAGCCGTTCTCGCCGGACGCAACGCCGTTAGGGAAATCGTCGATACCGATCCGTCGCGTGTGGAGCGGGTCTACCTGCAGAACGATACCGGCACGCTCAAGCAGATTGCTGGCATGGCGCGTGCGGCGGGGTTGCAGGTCCAGTTCGTGCCCCAAAAGCGGCTCAACGCCTTGGCGCCGGGCATCAACCACCAGGGCGCCGTCGCCTTGGTCTCGGCCGTTACCTACGCGGACGCCGACGCGCTCTTCTCGACCGTTGCCCCGACGCTCGACGATGTGAAGGAGCGGATGCCCATACTTCTGGCTCTCGACGGGCTGGAAGATCCGTTCAACGTTGGCGCCATCCTGCGTAGCGCAGCCGCGGCAGGTGTGGCAGGCGTCCTGGTGAGCAGCAAAGGGGCCGCCCCCATCGGCGCTACGGCCCTGAAAGCCAGCGCTGGAACCGCACTCCAGCTCCCCATCGCCCGGGTCGACAAGATGGCGACGATGCTTGAAGCCGCCAAAGAGCGCGGATACTGGATCGTCGGCGCCGAAGGCACCAGCCAAACGGCCCACACCGCGTGGGACTGGGTGCGCGCGACGATTCTTGTCGTCGGCAGCGAGAAAAACGGTCTGAGTATGTCCGTATCCAAAGCCTGCGACGGCCTGGTGTCGATTCCCATGCCGGGTGCCGTCGAGTCGCTCAACGCGAGTGTTGCCGCCGGTGTGCTGCTGTTTGAAGCCGTTCGGCAGCGGATGGTGTAGAACTGGCGACGATCGGTGTCGAGCGCCGTTCGACATCCCTTTTACGGTTGCAGGCAGCCTGGCGTCGTTTACTTCGGCGATTCACCTCACGAACTCCACGCCACCTCGCCCTAGCCAATTGTCCGCGGTAGCGGGGTCAGCTCAATCTGTGACCAGCCCCTCCCAAAGAGGCCCGTGGCGATTTACACCGGTTTGATTGGGAGGGGAGCGCCGGAGCGGCTAACTCTCATTTGCTGCACGCTCACGCGCCGTTGCAGGTGTCACGACGGTGTCCCCCCAGGGGGCTCTGTCTCACGCGCTGTCGTCACCCCCCCCATGAACGTAGTTGTCCTTGTCGCCGCAGGTCTCGTGGCCCTCGTCAGCTTCGCGCCGCTCGTGCGGCACGAAGCCTGGTGGATCCGCTCGTGGGACTTCCCCCGGCTCCAGATCCTCGTCACCAGCGTGGTGGTCCTGGTGGCCTACGTGCTCATCTGGGATGTCGGAACGTGGCCGGAGGTCGTCACGCTCGGCACCCTCGCCGTCGCCCTCCTTCTGCAGGCGTACCGGATCCTCCCGTTCACGCCGCTGTGGCCCAAACAGGTCCTCACCGCTACCCCAGGGACAGAGGCCCCGTCCCTGTCGATCATCGTCGCAAACGTGCTCATGAGCAACCGCCAGGCCGACCGGCTCGTCGCAATCGTCCGCGACCGCGACCCCGACCTCGTGCTGACGCTCGAGCCCGACGACTGGTGGGAGCGCGAGCTCCGCGTCCTTGAAGACGAGTACCCGCATACGATCAAGGCTCCGCTCGACAACCGGTACGGGATGCTCCTCCACTCGCGGCTGGAGCTCGTCGAGCCCGAGGTCAAGCACCTCATCAGCGACGAGTTCCCCTCGATGCACCTCCGCGTCCGCCTGGCGTCGGGGGACGAAGTGTGGCTCCACTGCCTCCATCCCGAGCCGCCCTCCCCGACCGAGGCCGACGAGTCGACGCGGCGCGACGCGGAGCTCCTCATCATCGGGGACGAAGTGAAGGACCGGGACGAGCCGACAGTCGTCGCCGGCGACCTCAACGACGTCGCGTGGTCGTACACGACCACCCTTTTCCAGAAGATCAGCGGCCTCCTCGACCCCCGGAAGGGCCGGGGGATGTTCAACACGTTCCACGCCGAGCACGCGCTCCTGCGATGGCCCCTCGACCACGTGTTCCACTCAGACCACTTCACGGTCGGCGAGATGGTCCGGCTTCCGGCCTTCGGGTCCGACCACTTCCCCGTCTACGCC
>CAXBBB010000045.1:0-9449 GCA_963973615.1 uncultured Rhodothermales bacterium
ACTCGTAGATCCAACGGGCGTCGGCGTCGATCAGGCGAACGCAGCCGTGGCTGGTTGGGCCGCCGGTTGGGAAGGCATACTGGTGGATGTGGATGCCTCGGTCCTGGTGGAAGTTGAGCACCCAGTACATCTCCCACGGCTCGTCGGCGCCCGGGCTGAGCGACGACACGCGGTAGGGCTCGCGCCAGTTGAAGTTGTAGCGACCGTTGGGCGTCGGCGATTCTTTAGCACCCGTGTTGACCGGACCCCAGCGCGTCAGAACGCCGTTTTCGTAGGCCGCGAAGGCCTGGATCTCTTTGTGGATGATGAACAGCTTGTCGAGGTCGCGCGCGCCGACGTAGTAGCGGGGGAAAGGCGAGTAGGCGCGGAAGTCGAGGTTCCAGTCGGTCGGGGCGACAATGGTGTCGCCGATCTCGAACTCGTTCATCAGGCGCCGATTGAGCAGCTCGATGATCAGCGAGCGTTTCTTGCCCAGTTGTGCGTCGCCATCGCCGATGGTCGAGTAGAAGATGTTGCGCGCCATGACAGCGTTGTCGGTGCGGTGGCGGAGGATGTAATAATCGTAATAGACATCCGGCAAATCGTCGATATTCTCGGCGCGGATGTCCATCAATTCCTCCAGTGCGTCCTGGTCGTAGAACGATCCGTCTTGGGCCTGAACTGCCGCAAAGGGCAGGGCGAGGCCGAAAAAGAGTAGTAGGGCGGTAATCCGGGTCATGGACGGCCTCGTAAGGCGTTGGGAATGCGTGGCGTACATAGGGCAACCCAAAAATCGCTCCGTCGGTTTCTCGGCAGCGTGTGAGCCGTCAGCGAACCGGCGTACAGCCTTCGACTCGGAGCCGTTCGACCTGCTCGCCCGCGCCCAGCACGATCAGTACATCGCCCGCTTGCAGTTCATAATCGGCGGGTGGGTTGTACGCCGTCTGGCCTCCGCGCACGACGGCGACGACGATAGTGTCGTACGTGCGCCGCACGCCGCTCTTGGCAAGCGTCAGGCCGTCGAGCGGGGCGCCGGATGCAACGGTGACTTCGTCCATCTCCAATCCGCCGGTGCTGTTCTGGAGCGAGGCAAAAAACCGGTCGACGTTGGGACGCAGGATGGCGCGGACCATGTGCTCGGCGCCGACCTCGTCGGGCGCGATGACCTGGTCGGCTCCAGCGTGCACCAACTTGGGGCGGTTTTTGACCTGGTTGACGCGGGACAGTACAAACGCATCCGGGCGAATCTCGCGGACGACGAGGGTTACGAATACATTGAGGGCGTCTTCGGGGAGTGCGAGGATGACGCCGCGTGCGCGTTCGATTCCGGCTTCGCGGAGTACGTCCTCCTCTTCGGCTTCTCCTGCGACATAAGGGATGGCCCACTCATCGAGCGTGCCCAGCACGTCGGCGTCGCGGTCGATGACGACGAAGGTGCGTCCGGCGCGGCGCAGATCGTCTGCCATGCGCTGGCCCAATCTGCCGTAGCCGCACAGGATGTAGTGGTCGGTCATGCGTTCGAGTTGTTTGCGTATGCGTCGTTGGTCGAGCGGGAGGCTGGTCACGACGACGCGCGCAGCTCGGGCAGCGATGAAGGCGACCATGCCGATGCCAAACACGCTGATGGCGACGGTGAAAAAACGCCCTGCCGTCGATAAGTCGCCCACCTCGGCGAAGCCGATCGTCGTGAACGTGATGAAGGTCATATAGAACCCGTCCATCCACGTCCACCCTTCGATGTAATGATACCCGGCCGTGCCGACACCAAAGAGTACGAGCAGTAGCACGTGCGCGATGACAATCTCGCGCTTGGCCGAATCTGCGCGTAGCCGGTTGAGCAGCCTGGGGCGAGACCTCACACGTTCGAGGTGCTGGGGAGCAAGCGCGCGTGCCAGGACTCGCTCGCCGGACGTTCAAGTCGTCCGTCGCGTAGATCGCCGACGGTCGTCGCGGTGAGATCGAAGACGGTCGTATTCCCGTCTACTGTGCCGTCGCGTGCCATTTGCTTGAATGCGGTGCGGGGGAGCACGTCGACCATTCCGTCCTCCATGCGGTACACGACATCGAGTGCCTGGGCCAGTTCGAGGTGCAGACCCCTTGCGGCGTCCTCGACGGCGTGGACCGATGCGTCGATGCCACAGCCGCTGACCTGGTCAGCGCCTGGGACGTATCCGGCGAGCAGGACGAGGCGACTGTCGCGCACGTGGGATGCGGCGTGCACCGCGCGTCCGTGGGAGGTCCAGCCGTCGGTGAAGTCGGTCAGCGCGCGGGCGAGTGCTTGGGCGGCATCCGGGGCGAGCGGTTCGCGCGTGGCGTAGACCCACAGGCGCGCGTGGGGTGGGAGAGAAGCCAGTTCAGTCGTCATCGGCGAGGGCGAGGTGGGTCACACGGGCTTGAGCGGCGTCGAGGCGGGCGAGGCAGTGGCGGGCGAGCGCCATGCCTTGCTCGTACGTTTCGACGGCAGTTTCGAGTGGAAGGTCGGGCGCGTCGAGTTGGGCAGTGAGCGCGTCGAGGCGGTCCAGGGCGTGAGCGAACGGCAGGGCGTCCAGTTCGGAATCGGTCATCCCTACCAGACGCGTGGCGGGTCAGTCGAGTTCGCATCGGCATCGTTTGCTCGGCTCCTTCGAGTATCTTTCGTGCGTCTCAGACTGGGAGCCATGCAGGTTGGTCCAGTTGTTGCGCTCCCCAGGTCGTTCCCCGTCCGACCTTCTCGTCCATCGCGCTCCCCCCATGCGATTCTCTCTCTTTCTCGTCCTCCTCGCCGGATTGATTCTGCCCGGCTGTGGCCTTCTCGGTCCCGCCGACGACACCCGCGCTCCCCTTATCGAACTGACGCGCCCCGGCGACGGCTCCGTTGTGGGAGGCGAAGTGCTGCTGCGTTTCACCGGTGAAGCGCGTGGCGACGACAACTTCATCTCGTTCGTCACGGTCTCGGTCGATGGGGATCGGGTGGGCGAGGCCGACCTCATCACGCCAGGCGTGAACCCCGTTTTTGCGTATCGCCTCAGTTCGGCCCAGTACTCGGACGGCAAACACCGTATCCAGGCGACGGCGTTCGACAAGAACGAAAACCGTGGTCTGAGCAACACGGCGACGGTCACCTTCCTCAACGGCGTCGTCGATGGCACGCCGACGGCCAATGGTCCGCTCGCCGCGATCACATCCCCTCGTGACGGCGAGGAAGTGGCGGGCACGACGCAGATCATCGTGCAGGCCGATCCCAATCAGTCGGCTATCTCGCGCGTCGATTTTCTCGTAGACGGTGTCTCGCTCCAGACGGTGACGAGCTTTCCTTTCACCTTTAGCTGGGACGCGTCGGTCGAACCTGTCGGACAGCACATTTTACAGGCACGCGTCTACTCGGCGCCGGACCGCTTCCGTCTGACCAACCCGGTTACGGTTCAGGTCAACGCGCCCGAAGACCCCGACGGAGATGGTGGTTCCACTGGTTGCCAGGTCGCAGGGTGTGTCCGGCTGCGGGCGCCGGGCTTCCGCGGGCAAGTGCTGGGTAGTGCTGCTGTCGGCTTCAACAATGACATCTATGTCGGCACCGACGCCGACACGCTCTACGCCTTCTCGCCGTCGGGCGCACTACGCTGGAAGCGCGGCGTCCAAGGGCGCATCACCTCTTCGCCGGTCGTGAGCAACACCGAGGACGTCTTCGTGACGAGTTCGGATGGTCGGCTCTACGGGTTCACCGCGACGGGAGCGCAGTTGTGGGCGCCCATCGTCTCGCCGTTCACGTTCAGCGGCGGTCCGGCGCTAGGCATTGATGGCACGCTCTACTTCGGCGACGACTCGGGGCAGCTGTGGGCCGTCAACTCGTTCAACGGGCGCGTCCGCGATGGCTTCCCTGTCTCGGTCAATTCATCGACTAGCGGAACGGCCTTCGTCGGCCCGCCGGTCATCGCCAGGGATGGGACGATCTTCATCGCATCGAACGGAGGTTCGGTCTTCGCGCTCAATCCCAACGGTACGATCAAGTGGTCACAGCGGGCCTTTTCCTCCAACTTTAGTCGCTCGCTCTCTCTCGTGGAACGGGAGATAACCGAACAACTCATCACCGGCCCGGTCACGCGCACCGTGACAACGGTGTATGGGGTCTTTCTCGCAGGCACGCAGGTGTCGCTCTACGCGCTCTCGGGAACGGACGGCGCCATCCAGTGGAGCGAAGTGATTGCAGATCCCACATCGAGTCAGATCTCGACGCCCATCGTCGACGCCGATGGTTCGATCTATCTGGGGACGACGCGGGCGCTGCTCGCCTTCAACGAGAATCTGGATGACAACGCGACCACGACCTCGCGGCTGCGGTTCTCCTTCCCTGCTGCCAACGTGGGTACGCCCGCTGTCGACGCGGGAGGGACGATCCACTTCGTCAGCGGACGAACGCTGCGAAGCGTCAACCCCAACGGCACGCCGAACAATTCGTACGATTTGGCCTCGACGGCGCGTGGCCCGCTCACGATTGGACGCAACGGGGTCATCTACGTCGCTGCAGACAACGAATTGCTCTCCGGCATCTACTCGGGAACGGCCGGGCTGTCCGAAGGGAAGTGGCCCATGTTCCAGCGCAACGCCCGTCACACGGGACGAATTGGCGTCGATTCGGACGATTGACGCCCGGTCAGGGAACGACCGAAAAAGCCCGACTCACCTCACTGGCGAGTCGGGCTTTTCTGTGTGACCCCCAGCCTGACTACACGGCTTCTACCTCCTCGAGCGTCGGGTAATCGGTGTAGCCCTTCTCGTCTCCTCCGTAGAACGTGCTCGGGTCGGCTTCGTTCAGCGGCGCGTCGGTGCGAAAGCGCTCGGCCAAGTCGGGATTGGCGACGTAGGGGACGCCGAACGCGACCGCATCGCCCAGACCGCTTTGAATGGCTTCGTTGGCGCTAGCCTTATCGTAGCCACCATTGAGGATCAGGTTGCCGTCGTAGTGGCTGCGTACCAGGTCGGCCATGCGGCCTTCGGTAGATCCGCCCATCATACCGCCGCCGATAGGGTCGATCAGGTGGAGGTAGGCGAGGTGGCGCGCGTTGAGATGCTCGGTGACGTAGGCGGCTGTTTCGCTTCGCTCGTCGTTACGCGCGCCGTTGAAGACCGCACGAGGGGGGAGTCGGATGCCGACGCGATCCGACGACCATGCGCCAACGACGGCGTCGGTGACTTCGAACAAGAAGCGCGCGCGGTTCTCAATGGCTCCTCCATAGGCGTCGTCGCGCGTGTTGCTGCCCGAGAACAGGAATTGCTCGATCAGGTAGCCGTTGGCGGCGTGTACTTCGACGCCATCGAAGCCAGCGTCGCGAGCGCGGCGGGTCCCGTTGACGAACGCATCGACGATGCCCCCAATCTCTTCGGTCTTGAGTGCTCGGGGTGTAGGAGCGGGTTGCATCCCGTCGGGCGTGTATACCTGCGTGTCGGGCGGAGCAATCGCCGACGGAGCGACCGGAAGCGCGCCGCCGTGGAAATACGGATGCGAGACGCGACCGACGTGCCAGAGTTGGAGCACGATCGTGCCGCCTGCCCGGTGAACGGCGTCGGTGACGAGCTTCCATCCTTCGACCTGGGCATCGGTATGAATGCCGGGCGTGTCGATGTAACCGACTCCTTGAGGCGTCACCTGAGACGCTTCCGTGACGATGAGTCCGGCACCCGCGCGCTGCCGATAGTACTCGGCGTTGAGGGCGTGCGGAACGTTGCCTTCACCAGCGCGGCTACGCGTCATCGGTGCCATGACAACGCGGTTGGGCAGTTCGAGCGCGCCAAAGGTGACGGGAGAAAAGAGATCGGACATAGTTTAAAAAGTCAAACGGGAGTGAGTAGACTGGAATCCAGATTCTGGAACGATGATTCCGATTGACTATTCGTTTCTTGTCACTCTCTCTCCTCACTTCCTATGTCCTTCGACACTGCTTCTGACCTCCGCGACCTGCTCGCGCTGTACGCCGCCGCTGATCTCGCCTCTGACTCTCCAAGATTTCTGGATCGTCCCGCTGAGGGCAAATGGTCACCCGGAGAGCATCTGTATCACGTCGAGATGGTCAATCGAGGCGTGCTGGGGGCACTGCGGTATATCGAGACCGGACGCGGTAGCAGCGATCCGGTCAGCCCGGATGCCATCGCCTTTCTGCAGGCGAGCGTGTTTCCTACCCGAAAGGCGCCGCCCAACGTGCAGCCTCCTAGCGACTTGACAGTCGAAGCCGGGGCCCAACTGCGCTCCACCAACCAGTCGCGCTGGGCAGATGTCGACGTTGATACGGTTAGTGCACAGACCGATACGATTCCGCATCCCTTTCTGGGGCCGCTTGGAGCCGCCGAGTGGGTGCGATTTGCGCTCATCCACACGCGGCACCATCATGGGCTGGCTGGCGTCGGGTGATGCATCCTGAATCCTGCTTCCACCTTTTCCCTTCCGTCAAAGCGTGTTGGCTTGCTCTGACCTGTCAGGTCCTGCTGGACCTGACAGGTCTCTATTCTTTAGGCCACTTCGCGTACGACTGCCAGCAGTTCGGCGAGCATCATCGCGGTTGCTCCCCACACGTCGCCGTCGCCGAGGCGATAGAGTGGAACGTCGGAGGGCTCGCCTCGGACGTTCCAGCTTCCCGTTGCGCGAGTTTTGGGATCGAGCAAGGCGAATAGCGGCACGTGCAAGACGCGGGCGACTTCGCTGGGTTGAAGCGTCAGCAGCGGTAGGGCGGCGACGGCTCCGACGAACGGATAGGCGCAGAAGCGCGTCGGCGGAATGTAGATCGGCGTCAGCGCGCCCAGGACGGTGATCGCGCCAGGAGAAATGCCGACCTCTTCGTGCGTCTCGCGCAGCGCAGTTTGCTCGAACGTCTCGCCTTGCTCGCGCCGCCCTCCTGGAAAGGCGATCTGTCCGGCGTGATCGCGGAGAGCGTCGGGGCGGGCGGTCAGGAGCAGGTGGGCTTCACCGTCCTCGTCGGGGTAGAGAAGCGCGAGGACAGCGGCTTCGCGGCACTTCTTCTGGCTGACCGAGAGCAGAAAGCGGTCGAGCCGGTGCGACGGTGCCATCGTCAGGTGCGCGTCGTGTCCGGGCAAATCGCCTCGACCTAAGCGCTTAGGCAGACGCTGTACGAGGCGGTCGAAGTCGACTCGGGGCACGCTAGTTGGATGCCGTCGCGGGCAGTCCGTCGATGGCGCGTGTGTAGAGGTCTTCGGCCTCGCGCAGCCTTGGGGACGTGGGGAAGATGTCGACGAAGCGCTCGTAGAGGTCGATGGCCTTGCGGTAGCGCTCAGCCTGGCGGACAGACACGCTCTGGTCGGCATAGGTGACGTACATCCGAATGGCGCCGAGCAGCGATTCGTCGGCGTAGTCGGCGTCGGGGAAGTCCTGGAAGGCGCGTTCGTAGGTGATGGCAGCAGCTTCGTAGAGTTCGCGGCGCTCGTATAGCGTTCCGCTCTCATAGGCTTTGCGCGCCATTTTCGCACGCAACTCGGCGATGGTCTGCTCTGCTTCGGGGCGCTTCTCGTGCTCGGGAAAGCGGTTTACGAACAGTTGCAGCGACGTGACGGCGGCTTGCGTCTGCGTCTGATCCAACTGATACCCCGGCGACTGCTGTACGTACGCTTGGGCACGCTCGAATTCTGCATCGGCAACGCGTGGATCGCTGCGGTAGATCTCCGAAAAGCGCGTGTACTCGGACGCGGCGAGGATGTACTGCTTGCTCTCGTTGTAGCTACGCGCGAGGTAGAGTTGCGCGTCGTCGGCATATTCTCCGGCGCGTCCAAAGCTCAAGACGGCCTGGAAGTACTCGGCGGCGCGTGTGTAGCGCTTGGCCTCGAAATCGGCCATGCCTTTTTCGTAGGCTTCGGCAGGCGAATCGTAGCGCAGACGGCTCGACGAGCAGGCAGGCAGCAAGAGGACGACGAGTAGCCCAGCGAGGAGCGGGCGAGAGAATCGAATCATGAATCAGAGTAAGTCACAGGCGGCCAAACGAGTGCGCGCCGGGAAATCGTGCGTTGGGAAAAGTCGCGCGTGGTCGGTGCCGGGCGGATTACGGCGTGCAGACGGCGGGCGCCTGTCCGTTGGGATAGCGGCACGTGAACAGCGCCGAGTTGACATTGCCGCCCCGGAAGTCGAAGCGGACGCCCAGCGCGTCGCGCGGCGTTTCGCGCAAAAACGTGCCGACCGGGCGGCCCGACGAGATCGCGTCGATCAGGTACAGGCCCAGGCTGTAGCCCGTCACAGCCAAGCGTTGTTCGATGAACGCCGCGCGCGAAAGGTCGGTGTCGTAGCGCTGGCGAAACGCCGACAGGAAACGCTGGGCGTCGCGGCTGCTTTCGTCGAGAAAAAAGTCGTTGGTATAGACGACACCCAACCGGGCCGATGCAGCCGTCGCGCGGTTGTGCCACTCGGCGTTGCCGATGACGGTCGGGACTTCGTTGAACTGGCTGAGCGCGCCGACTGCGGCGTTGAGGTCAAAGGCTTCTCCCGCTCCACCGGCGGCGACCTGCTGTCCGGCATCGCCGCCTGCGACGGGGAGATAGAGCGCGTCCGAGTCGGCGAACACGCCTGCTCCGTTCTGAGCAGCAGCATCGTCGTCCGGTGCCAAGTCGCCCCAGCTACGCGCCGAGGGAAGCACCTGGTAGAACGTGACCGTACCGTCTTCGCGCCTGACTTCGTCGCTGAACGCCTCGGCCATCTCCTCGCTTACTCCGGGTGCTGTAACGATGCCCAATCGTCTGGCGCGCAGGGCGGCGCGGGCTAGGCGGGCGGCGGCGCGTCCGCGCATTTCGAGTGTCGGGTTGGCCTGAAACACGTTGCGGCGACCGGCGGATACGTCCGAATCGGTCGCGAGCGGGGCGACGAGCGTCACGCCTCGGCTCTCGGCTTCTAGGGCAGCGGCGCGGGCGGCATCCGAGAACAACGGTCCGACGATGACGGCGGCACTCGCCAGATCACGAACGGCAGAGCGCGCGGCCGAAGCTTCGGAGCGTGTGTCGCGGAACGCCATCTCGATGAGAGGACCACGCGTCTGAGCGTTGTGCTCGTCGACGGCCATGCGGAGTCCGTTGAAAAACGACTGAGTCGGCGGACCGGCGTCGCCTCGCAGCGGGAGAGCAATGCCTAATGTGGCACGTTCGCGACGGGCAGGCGTGGGGAGGGCGCCGTCTCCGCTCAGCATCCGGCGTGCTTCACCGGCGTACCGGCTCGTGGGGTACGAATCCACCAGGTCGCGGAGCAGCGCTTGTGCCTGCGCGGTTTGCCCTTCGCGCATCAGCGACCGGGCGCCCATGAGCGTCGCCGCCGTCGTCTTCTGGTTGAGCGGATACTGGGTATAGACGAGCCGGAAGCGCCGTGCGGCCATGCCATAATCGCCGGACTCGAACGCCCGGATCGCCTGATCGAAGATCATCTCGGCCTCGGCATCACGAGGGACAGTCGGTACCTGCGCCTGGGCGAGCGGGGCGACGAGGAGCGTCAGCAGGAAGAGGATGAGCAGCGAGCG
>CAXBBB010000046.1:0-9380 GCA_963973615.1 uncultured Rhodothermales bacterium
CCCCCTCCAACTTGCCGATCACGACCCGGCCCGCATGCCCTACGACTGTTGGCAACGGGTAGCCGGGCACTTCGGACATCGGGATGGCGACGGCATCGGTCGCTTCGTCGGCCAGCGCACCCAGGCCGGAGCCTAGGATCAAGGCGACATCAGGCTTTATGTCAGTGTAGCTACGGATGGCTGCGGCGGCAGCTTGAGCGTCGAATCGGTCGGTCATATGTTCAGGTAGTGATGGAGTCAAGAAATGGAAAGGACGACCAGCGTCATGTCGTCGTGCTGTTCGGCGCCGGCGAGCAAGGCGTCTCGGACATAGTCGGCAGAGGTGGGTTCGGTCGTTGATAGGACGTGAGCGAGTCGTGCATCGGTGTAGATGACGCGGTCCTTAGTCATCGCTTCGGAGAAGCCGTCGGTGTAGAGGACGAGCGTGTCGCCGGGGTGCAGGCTGAGCGGTTCGTCGACGATGCGTGGGTCGAAGCCGATAGCGGGTTGCAGGCCCAATCCCAATCCGGGCGGGCGAAGTACCTGCGTGGTACCGTCGGCTCGTCGGAGCAGTGCGGGATTGTGTCCGGCGCGGGCGAACGTGCATCTCCGCGTCGCCGGGTCGTAAACGGCATAAATCATCGTCACGAAAATGCCACGCGGCACGTTGGCCCAGAACAGCGCATTCATCCGCCTCAGCGCGTCGGCGGGCGTACGAGCGTCTTGGGCGACGGCGCGAGCGAAGCCTTTCACGAGCGTCATGTAGAAGGCCGCCTGAAAGCCTTTTCCCGACACGTCGCCGATCACGAACGCGATCCGGCCACCGTCAACTTCGAAGGCATCGTAGTAGTCGCCTCCGACTTCAGAGGCCGGAATGCAAAGCCCACTCAACTGAGCTCCCGCGACGGTCGGCATCGTGGCAGGGAGCAGCGTCGCCTGAACGGTTTGGGCGATTTCCAACTCGCGCGTCATCCGCGCCTCGCGCGCTAGTTCGGCCACGTACGGTGGCTCGTAGGGCTGCTTCTCTCCGGTCAGCCGTCCGCGCAGCATGGTGACGACGCCATAGACTATGAGTCCGCCGACGAGGGCTAAGAGGACTCCGAGTGCGAGGGGCTGTACGTCCAGAAAGACGACGTGGCGCAACTGCCACAGGCTCGCACCCACGATGAGCGCCACAAGCAGCACGACAGCGTCCGTTGCCATGAAGAGCGCCATCATCACGACCGCAACGACCCCCAGAAGTGCCAACTCCCAACCCATCGCGCTCAACATCGGAGTCGGCAGGATGACTGAGATTCCGATGGCCACAGCTACTGCGGCTACGGCTGTGGGCATCCGAGCGTCTACCCATCCGCCCACAGCCATCGCGAAGCCGTTGACGATTAGAATAGCGAGGAGCGACGAGAAGGCCACGTTGAGGATGCCGAATCCTGCCAGCGTCCAGTCCGGCTCCTCGCTGAATAGGACGACAGAAATGTCCTGGGGCAACATCGCAAGCAGTCCAACTACCAGCCCAGCCATCCCGAGTCCGGCAAGTGTCCCACGCAGCACGCTGCGGCCTAACCGTGCAGCGCCATATGCGCCTGACCGAAGCAGCGCCAGCGGACGATACCGCGCGGGCCAAGCGGGACGTCCGACTGACTCAGCCGTCGCGCCAGTAACGTAGCCGAACACGCCTCCCAACGCGGCGGTAATCAACACGTTGATACACCAGAACGCGATGGGAATGCCTTCGTCTTGATACTGCTCAATCGTTTCTAACCCGAACCAAACGGCCGCGGTCAAAAACGCCCACATTGCGTCCCGTGCGGCTCCTCCGGCGTCAACCTGCCGCGCTCCAAAGCGGCGAACCAGCATGACGGCGAGCAGCAAGAGCAGCAGCGCGGCCACGCCTAAGCGAATGGCGAGCACGAGGCTACGGCGCTCGTTATCCCTCGATGGAGCCGTTACGCGCTCAATCCGGTGCAGGGAAGGACCGTCAAAGCGCACGATGATTCCGTTCCGAGCCTCATCATCGTCCCCTTCGGAAAGGTGCGCACTCGTGATGGGTCCCTCGTGGGTGAGCGAATCAAGTGCCAGATCCTGAGGCAGGTAGATCGTACCGCGCAGGTGGAAGACAAGCCAGCCTCGATCCGAATCGTCGACTGCAGGATCAGCGAACAACTCTTCCCCGGGAACTGGAGGAGCAACAGGTGCGCCCGGAATCGTTCGAACGCTCGGTGGCGCGTGATAGCTGACGACTTGGCCGCTCCGGGTAGTCCGGACTTGCAGCGCAAAATCCTCTCTGTCGCTCGGCCACTCCGTTGTCACCCCAAAGACTGCCGATGAGTCCGCTCCGGCTCGGATAGCAGATTCCGACCGCCCAAATCGGGATACGAGACGACGCAACTCGGAATTCGATTGACTGGGAAACACGTCCGGGATCGTATCGGGAATCGCAGTCGCCCCAGACCGCTCGGCAAACGCGCGCGCTTTGGCCTGCAACGCATCGGCGTCGTACAGCTCGATGCCCGTCCGAGAAGCCGGGTCGATGCGTGGCGTGAGCATCAGGTACACCGACAAGCCCACGAGTCCAAGCGCGATTAGAACCACGTCGACGCGCGTGGGCAGGACGGAACGACGGCTACTCATCGTCCACTTCGAGCGCGTTCAGGGCATCGTCAGACGCGTTGCGGGCGGTCTCGTAGCCAAACCCTCGCCGGACCAGAAAGTCCATCAACTTCTTCCGGCGCTTGCGTGGGTCGGACTCCGAACGCATTAGCGAAGCCGCACGCTTTTCGGCCTGCTCCATGGCAGCGCCCTCGATCTCCTCGTCGGGATAGGCGTCCTGTACCGCGCCTTCGGCCAGCTTGCGGTCGATCCCACGCTTCATCAACTCGCGCCGCACGCGCTCCGGTCCATACCCACTCGCCGACATCCGACTTTTGGCGTACTGCTCTGCATAATCGACGTCGTCGACATAGCCATTTTCTCTCAGCCAGTCGAGTGTGCCTGCCGATACGCGGTCATCAAATCCCACATCAGCCAGCCGACGCTCGATTTCCTGCTCGGTGCGAGGGCGCGAACTCAGGTACTTCAGAGCCTGACTGCGTGCTCGGTAGATAGCGTCGGCGTCGAGGGCGGCCTGCTGATCGGCGACTGTGACGACGACTCCTTTCCGAATCCCGTTCGACAGGACGACGTTCTGATGGCATCCAAACGCGAACTCGTCGTCGACGTAGACCGAGACGCGATCCATGTCCTTCTGCTGCGCGACCAACCGGGTAACAGTGCCCGGTCGCAGATCAGGCGGCGACTCGTCGAGTTTACGGGGGCGGTGCAGCATTCGGGACAGACGCGGGAAGAGAGACGACGACGGAATCTAGGGACAGCCCGACAACCAGCCCACGACCACCCGTCACGTTGCCGACCGGCTCCCTCCGCTCGGGCGCATCTGACGATCCGACGAAGCGAGCGTACGCCTCCTCACCCCGCACAACCGACACCTTGACACGGTGAGCCGGACGCCCCCCTGTTACCGAATCCATCGGAACGGCATACCCGCCGGACCACACGGCTAACTCTCCAGCCGCCGGGGTCCCACTCTCAAAAGACCGTTCACGAGCGACGACCTCGTTTGGAAAGAAAAACGATGCAATCCGCGAGCCGATCACCCGCGACGGTAGCACGGACACTCGTATCCAACTCGACGTATCGCCTGAGGCGCGCTTCCACTCTGCATCTACCAGGACGGGGTAGACTAGCGCTTCACGTGCACCGGTCGCGGTCGTGTCGAAGCGTAGCGTGTCGAGCAGGACCACGCGGACAGTCGTGTCCGACGGGATCACCCTCAAGTCGGTCAAGCGGAGGCGAGGCGGAACGCGGGCCGTCGCAGTTGCCACATCACCCCCTGCACGGACGGAGACGCGATACATTCCGCCTGCTCGAACCGTGTCGCCAGCGGAGGCAACATACCCTTCGCCATTCCACGCATAGGATATTATTCGTCCCTCGAACGTGACGTCGACCGCGTCGGCATCGGCAACGGCGGCAGGCGCTCCACTAGCCAAGCCAGCCGCCCTCGCGACCCGGATCATCGGCAGCGGCTCACCCGGCACGAAGAATGCCTCGACAATGAGCGGCTGGCGCGGCGCCTCTTCCAGGGCATCGCAGCCTACGAGCACCAACGGCAGCAATAGCAACAGAATGCGATGGCACACGGGAATACGAAGAGACAACAGATCGATAGGACTTGAACCTACCCAACGCCCCAATTGCAGATATGGATCGGCTTGAGACGCTGCGGCGAGGGATGCCAAGAAAAACAGGGGCTACATCCTCCCGCTTCGTGCAGCGAATCTGACAGCTAGAGAGTTGGCCTCACCATCCGCTGACCACCTCTGCAAGCACTCGCCCCGATTCCTCTTCCGCAATTCTCCGCAACCGCTTACTGGAAAGAACGGGTCGGGCGCCATGCGCATCCGGACGTGCTAACTGCCGCATCGTACGAAGCATCGCCTCCTCGCCGATCTCGCGAGCCAGTACTTCTAACCGGGCCGCGCCCAGCGCATAGGAGTCCGCCAGCAGGTCGGTGGGATGGGCAGTAGAATCGGCCGGCTTGCCTACGTCGCCCCGCCCCCACCCAACCCGCCGGGCATCGGCCCATTCCACCCCCCAACGCGACTCGCCGTACCGAATCGCCCACCACGTCGCTGCCCCCTCGCTCAGCCACAGGTCACGCCACAGCAGTTCACTCGCCGCCGTCCCAAACCACTGATGCGCGATCTCGTGGGCAAGCAGCAGTTCGGCTTCGCGTCCTGTCGGGGTGCCGGAGAGCACGATCAGTCCGGCGTTTTCCATTCCGCCAAACCGAGTATCAGCTCGGACGATGTGTAGCGAGTCGACGGGCAGCGGACCAATCTGCGCTTCCATCCACCTCACCACATCTGCCGCGGATGCGACGGTTCGGGCGAAGGCAACTGCGTCTTGTTCTGACGCAAAGGCCTGAATACGGCCTGCGTCCAAGACACGCACTAGTGGTGCGGCGACCCATGCGACTGCCTTGGCGGGAAAATCGAACCTTGGTGTTCTTCGAAGGTCGGGTGTCTGCGTCGCGCCGGCTCGATTATCGTCAGGATCAGGGCTTGGGGATGCAATAACGGTATACCCTGACGGAGCGGCGATGGTGAACCGCCACTGGCTTGCGCGGCTCGGATGGTCGGCTACCGGCAGGTAGGTGCGCGCGCGGTCGGGCCAATGATCGGCAGTCCATGTTGGTTTGCCTGCGCCATTGCCGATCTGTAGTCCATCACCCGCACTCCCGGCCCACCGGACCGGGATGGGGCTTGCCAGTAACCCGTCCGTCGGCTCGCATGGAGCCGTCGGGAAGGCAACGATAAACCGTAGCGAATCGCTAATTGGCCTATCGTCTAGCCGGAGGGTCATCGGACCGGGGGGATCGAAGTGAAGCCCAATGGGCAAGCCTCGCCCGCTCGTATCGCACGGCGCCCAGATGGTGCCCCCGCCTTGGATGTAGGTGGGATCGGCGGAGGTACCCAGGTGGAGCGTGAAATCGTATCGCGTCGGCGTCGCGAGGTCAGGGCGAGCAGTCGTGCTGCCGTGATCAGGCGAAGTCGTAGACGCGTCTCGACACCCGATCCACACGAAGAGCAGAGCAAGGAGCAACGGCCAACCGATTCGGGCGTTGTGCGGCATAGATTGAACCTCTTCTGATGAAACGCTCCTCTCGCCGTCTGATTTTCTGGCTGATCGCCTTGGTGCTGATCGGGATTTTCGTGCTGCCCGAGGTGCTCGATCCATACGGCGGAAAGCAGTGGACCGAAATTAACCACGGCAACCACACGCACTTCGTCCCGCGTGACCGCGACGAGGACGTACCGCTCGACCGCTTCCCAACGGCTGAGCCGTCGGCGAGCCAGAAGATTTTGCCCAACGGCCAGGTTGTGGCCAAATAGAGGTCGATACAACTTTCAGAAATAAGTGAAAGTCACGTTTCGTTGACGGGTGCTCCACAGTTGGGACGGTATCGGTTCCCTATCTTTGCCGTGCACCCAACCGCACGCAGCACTCATGGCCGGAACGCCGTACAACAGCGCACAACCCAACGAACGCAAGCTCACGTTCTGGGAGAAACTCTACCTTCCTCAGGTTTTCCAGGGGTTGGGCTATACGCTCAACAAGATGGTCAACGAGGAGGTGTACACTATGGAGTACCCAGAGGAGCAGTGGTATCCGCCAGACGCCTACCGGGGTCGCCCCGTGCTGGTCGAGGAAGCTGGTCGCCCGCGTTGCGTGTCGTGTAACCTGTGTGCGCGCGCCTGTCCTCCACTCGCCATCTCGATGCAGTCGCACGAAGTCGACAACGTCAAGGAGCGCGAGCCCGCATGGTTCGAGATCAACATGCTGCGCTGCATCTACTGCGGTTTCTGCGAGGAAGTCTGCCCGGAAGAGGCCATCGTGATGTCGAAGGAATACGACCTGACCTTCCAGAGCCGCGACGAAGCCATCTTCGACTTGGAAAAACTTCTCGTTCCCGCCGAGCGCCTGCAGGACCGCTTCGCCTACCTGGCCGAGTACAAGGACCCGCAGAACATGGGTCAGACGTGGGACTTCCGCGAGGACAACAACCTGCACAGTGTGCGCAGCCAGGGCTTTTTCGCCCAACTCCTCGCCGAGGGGATGACGGGACTCGAAGAGACTCACTTGCGCGACACGCCCACGCCTGCCGCCGACCGGGACTGGGGCGGTTCGCGCCAGGGACCGCCGACGGTAGCCTACGTAACGAAGGGCGATGCCTGACACCCCTTCTGACACTCTGTCGGACGAGCAGATCATCGATGCTGGCAACAAGATGCGCGATCAACTCGCGTACTTGATCGACGAGGTCGACTTGCTCGGCCCCGCCCTCGCCCGCACCAAAGCGCCGATTTACGAAGCCAAGGCCGCCAGCGATCAACCCTCGCTCAAAGAAGCGCTCTTCCTGCTCGCCCTTCGCGACCGCAACGTCCGCATCCCGCTACTAACGGGACAGCCGATGCGCCCCGCAGAACCGGACAACCTGGAGGAGCAGGCCCACGCTGTTTCGCTCGAAGACTTGATCGCCGACGTACAGGCCTCTCGCCGTGAGTTGGTCGACTCCCTTCCGACTGATGCCGACGGGTGGAAAGTAGCTGTCGATGTCCCCGGCGAACCGCTCTCGCGTTTGGCCTACGCTCATCAGGTTGTCCTCGTCGACACGGATTTGCTGCGCGATGTAGCACTTCACCTCTTTGACCTGCAACGCGTCGCGGGTTAATCCGCCTGACGCACGCCTGTCACCCTCCGCGCGTACACTACCTGACGCTCTATTTCCACCCGTGAGTCTTTCCATCGAACAGATCGAAACCGCCTTCAAGAACGGCAAGCCCGCTCCGGTGTATTTCCTGTTCGGCGAAGAGACCTTCTTGACGGATCAGGCACAAGCGCTCGCCGAGCAGCATCTCGTCCCTCCCGCTGAACACGATTTCAACTACGACGTGCTCTACGGAGCAGAAGTGGATGCCGCCGCCGCGCTCGGACTGTGCCGTTCGTATCCCATGATGGGAGCGCGACGGGTAGTCATCGTGCGCGACTTCGACAAGATGCGAGGCAACACCCTGTTCACCTCTCTAGCCGACGCCCCTAATCCCGCGTGCGTCGTCCTGCTGATGTGCCGGGCAAAGCCCAAGCTCAACGCAAATCCGTACCGAGCGCTCAAGCAGAAAGCCGCGTGGGGTGAGTTCAAGCCGCTGAAAACGCACGCCGTCGCCGGGTGGATCAAGCAATACGCGCGCTCTCACGGATACAAAATGCAGTCGGGCGCAGACGCGACGTTAGCCGAAATGACAGGCGCGAGTCTGGCTCAAGCCGCGAGCGAGTGCGACAAACTATTCGCCCTGGCAGGCGACAGAAAAGAAGTCACCCGGGACGATGTTTTCCGCGCGGCGGGTCAATCGGCAGAGGCAAACCCGTTCGTGCTGCAGGAGCACATCGTAAAAGGCTGCCTTTCTGACGCACAACGGGTTTTGGATCGCTTGTTGCAACAGGCATCTCAGCCGGACAGCGAAGCCCACCGCATCGTTGCCCTACTCCTCGCCTACTTCTCCAAACTCCTCCGCCTTGCCCGCTGCCGCCACCAGCGGATTTCCGAAAACCAGATGGCGAAAGCTGCAGGTGTTCCTCCGTTCTTCCTGCGCGAATACCTCTCCGCCCTAGGCGGATTCCGTACCGGACGGCTCGAACAAGCGTTTTCCTACCTCCTCGCTGCCGATTTCGAACTAAAAGGTGGGGCCTCGCGCGAGTCAGCGCTGATCCTCACCCTCCTCCTTCACCGCCTTACCGCACTACCCGACCGCCGCGGACGTTAATCCTACGCAGTCTTCCATATCGCGCCCAGCCGCTTGCTCGACTTGGCGCTCTTTCCCCTTCTCCTATGAGCATCATCAAAATTCGCCGTCCTGTGAGCGCCGCCGAGCGGCGCATGAAGGTCTTGAAGGAGATGAGCGATGAGGATCTGATGCAGCAGTTCCAAGCAGGTAGCGTCGAGGCGTTCGACCTGCTGGTTAGCCGCTACAAAGACCCGCTGACCAACTACCTCTATCGTTTCCTAGGCGACGCCCGCGAGAGCGAGGACTTGCTTCAAGAGACGTTTATGCGCGTCTTCCGCAACCGCCACAGCTACCGTCGGATCGCTCGCTTTTCGACCTGGCTCTACACGATCGCGGGCAACCTCGCCCGGAGCGAGTACCGCAAACGCCGCCGCCGCAAAGTGCAGTCGATCCAGTCGATCAACCGCGACTCGGAAGAGTACGAGATCGAAATCCCAGACGACACGTTCCGCCCCGACGCTGATGCCAACGGCACGATTTCGGACGAGTACGTGATGGACGCTCTGCGTGAAATCCCTGACGACTTCCGCGAGGTCGTCATCCTGCGCGATGTGCAGCAACTCAGCTACGAAGAGATCGCCGAGATCACCGGCCTGCCGATGGGCACTGTCAAGAGCCGCATCAACCGAGGCCGCACCAAGCTCCAGGCACTCCTCAAATCAGTCTACTCGCCTGAAGAGATGTAACCCTGAGCGGCCTATTTTATAAGACCTGGCGAAGGCGACCGGAACTCCCGGCCGCCTTCGCGCTTGCTAGGGGCACGTTGTATTCCCCTTTTCCCATGCCCGCTCATCCTGACGCGTGCTATCCCTGGCTCACCGATTTCCTGTGCGACTACGTCGACGGGACGATGGAGCCACAGGCACGGGCCATGTTCGACGAGTGCCTTGCCGCCAACCCTGAGTTGCAGGCACACGTCGTCTCGCTCACCCAGGCTCGGTCGACGCTCTGCCGGTATGGTCGAAACGTCGAGGCGCCCCGTGATCTGCACTCGTC
>CAXBBB010000047.1:0-9259 GCA_963973615.1 uncultured Rhodothermales bacterium
GGGAGCAGGTGCTGACGGTTGTGGCTGCGGCTCGGGCGGCCGTTGCGGCAGCGTGGCGCCGTGCATCGGCAGGGGGCGCAGGTCGGCGTAGACGTGGTTGACGATCAGCGCTAGAGAGTCGTCGGGGGCGAAGGCGAGGTGCCCGTCGCGCTGTTCGAACGTCCCCAGTCCCGAGATCTCGACCGGTCCGATCTCCGTCTGCTCACGCACGCGTCGCGCGAAGTCGAGGAGCATGGCGCGGGCTTCGTCTTCGGAAACACCGAGCGCGTCAGCGAAAGCGGCAGTGAGCATATCAGTCGGTGGAAGGTGCTTCGGTGTCAGGGCGGAAGACGACGCGGATGGCGGGCGGCAGCATCACAGCCCCCTCGGGCGTCTGCTGGACGCGGCTCGGTGTTTCTTCTCGCACGAAGGTACCCAGGCCGGGCACGCGGACGCGGTCAAGGGCCATCAGCTGCTCGGGTAGTAAGTCGCGCAGCGTGCGGGCGATCAGGTCGTCGTCGAAGGCTTCGGGCATGGCGCGAGGGATAAGAGGAGGCGGCAAAATAGCGTGCGGGCGGATCGACCCGGCAGGCGCACGAAAATCGCCCAAATCGATAGGGTTACCAGAGGATCTGGACGCCACCCCTTACGGTCGCCGGAGGTTCTTCGTATCCCGCCCAGCGCTCGCGGTAGTCGGTCGGCGCCAGGTGGTCTAGGTGGAGAACGAAGCCCAGGTACGGCGTCACGCGATAGGTCGCGCTTATGTTGAAGTCGATGTAGCCGTCGAGTTGGCGCCCGCCGACCGAGGCATCGCGCGGTCCGTGCCAGACGCCTTCGGCCCGCAGGCTTCCACGCGCGTTGGGGAGCCGGTAGGTGGCGACAGCGTAGCCCTCAGCATCGGCGATGTGCGGGACGTTTGCGTCGTTTTGGTCATCCAATCGTGCCTGCTGCCACAATCCGCCAACGCCGACGGTCAGATCGCTCAGCACGACGATTTTCACGTCTGCGCCTGCCGACGCGCGCGTAACGTCGCCGTAGTCGAGCGACAGTCCACCCGCTGCCAAGTCGAATGCTCCGCTCTCGACAACGAACGCCTGGTCGAGCGTGCGCGCATAGCCGCCCCATCCGCCGATCTGAAGTGCGCCGAACGTCATGCGTGCTCCGCCTCGCGCGTCGATAGGAGAGAGGCTGGCGCGGCGATCTTGCCGGGGTAGCAAGTAGGGCGTCCGCGTCAGTACGGCGTCTAGTGCGCCGGTTTGGACGTGCGGCGTGTTGCGGGCGTAGAACTCGACGGTCGGCGAGGGGCGAACGCTCAGGTCGGCGAAGCCAGTAACGGCGTCGCTACCCTCGAAGTCGATGGAATCGAAGCCACCGGTAGCGTGCGTCGCCATCAGGCGCGGGCCGACCGTTACGCGCACGTACTCGGATGCGTACGTCACGTCTAGGCCCGTCGAAGCGTAGCCCAAATCGGCCTGCGTCACGTCTGTCCCGATGCCCGCGAGGGCTCCGTCGACGAGTGCGCGCACCTGCCATTCTTCCCACGCATACGCTGCGTCGAACCCACCGGATAAGCGGGCTTCTCGGTCGCGTGTGCGTTCATCATCGTCACTGATCGATCCGTAGAGGCCGGTGCGGTACTGTGTCTGGTCGAAGCGGAGATTCCCGCTCAGTGCCCACGCTGGAGCGGGTTGCAGGCTGCCTGATGCAAACACGCCGCCGCGCACACCGAGCCGACGAGGAGCGCTGCGGGCGGTTGTAAATGCAGTCTCCGATGGGACGGGTACAGCGCTGAACAGACGGTACGAGTGGAAGAAACCGTCGACACCCGTCCGGTAGCTGCCGCGTGTGCCGCTGCCTTCGATGCCCGCCCGCGCTGTCGCGGCGTCTGCGTCTGCGGTGGGCAGATCCGGGTTGGGACTGTGGCCGTCGGTGCCTTCGTAGGCACCCTCGAAAAACAGGCGTGCTCCAGCCCCGAGTTGAAGTCCGGTCGTCAGGTTGCCGAAGCGCGTCAGCAGGCTACCCGCTCCGCCCTCGACACCACCGCGACGGGCTGGAGGTAGGTCGAGCAGTGCCGTTTGCGGGGCATCGGGCCGTCCCAATGGGCTGGGCGGAAGCTGAGGCTGCCCGTACGTCGGACGCGTCGGGCGCCGGTCCTCGCCGATGCCTCGTACGCGCGACGGTGGCGCAAATCCGGCCAGCGGAAGTCGGGCAACCGATGGGAAAGAGACGGACAACGCGCCTCGAATCTCGACCTCACGCGGCGACAGGTCGGGGAGCGTGTCGCCACGCACCTGGGCGGACGTCGAACCGGCGAGGCTTCCTGAAAGCAGGAAGAGGCACGTGAGAAGAGAGAGGCGAGCAGTCACAGAAGGGCGACGAACGGAAGGGCGGGGGAGCAGCAGAGGAGTCGGCATCACAGGGCGTCGCGTTCGGTTCGGGCGACGGCGGCCCAAGGCGTGTCGGAGTACAGTTGGATAACGCGGTCGTAGGCGTCGATGGCGCGCTGCGTGCGGCCCAGCGAGCGAAACGCGCGGGCTTCGACGACGAGCGATGCGGCTACCCACTCGTTGAATCCGGCCAGGTCGTCTTCGTAACTGCCCAGCGCGTCGAGTGCGGCCTGCGGCTGTCCGTCGGCGATCAAGGCATCGGCCAGACGGAAGCGGGCTTCCGCTGTCGCTTCGGACGGTGGGTTGGAGGCCAACTCGCGCAGTCGCTCGCGTCCGGCATCGGGATTCTCGGACATCAATTCGACGCGTGCCAGCCCCAGGTCGGCGGCTTCGGTCGCAAAGACAGATGCATCGTCGCGGTCGCGGACCTGGCCAAACGCGGTCGCGGCGGAGCGGGCATCGCCCAGCGCAAGGAACGCCTGGCCCTGGCCGACCAGAGCGTCGGTCTGAGCGTCTACGTCGGAGGGCGCGCGCTCGGCTAGTTGGCGATAGGCCCAGAGCGCATCGCTCGGGCGTCCGGCGTCGAGGTAGAGGCGGCCCAGGCGTCGGGCGGCATCGGGCGCGCGTTTGTGTTCGGGCAGGTCGAGGACGGCGCGCAGGGCACGTGCTCCATCGTCGGTTTGGCCTTCGTCGGCGTAGAGGTCGCCCAGGTAGAAGAGGGCGTCGCCGCGTTCGGCGGGAGAAACGCCCGAGCGTAAAATCGCCTCGAACGCGTTGGCTGCTTGCCGCCGTTCGCCTCGTTGGTAGAAGCCCTCGGCCTGTCGAAACCGAACCTGAGCGGCGACGCTGGGCGGCGCGTTGTCGATGAATGCGCCGATTGCAGCCGCTGCCTCGTCGTCGCGTCCCAAACCGATCAACGTCGACTGCAAACTCGACGCGGCCTCGGCAGCGAACGGACTGGACGGGTACTTGGTCAGGACTAAGCGGTAGGCGACCTCGGCAGCTTCCAAGTCTCCTGCGTTGTAGTAGGCATCGCCGATGGCATACTGCGCTTTGGCAGCAATCGGATCGTTCGGGTAGGCGCGAATCACATTGCGATAGGCGGTGACGGCGTCGTTGTACAGTCCTTCCTGGAAGAAGTAGAAGCCGACGAGAAAGGCCGCTTCGTCGCGCCACGGACTCTGGGGAAACTCCTGAGCGAGCCGTTCGAGCGACCGGCGTCCGCGCTCGGGGCGTCCACCCAGGTTCTGCGCCTGGCCGATCTGAAACAGTGCGTAATCCTTGCTCAGCGTACGAACGCGGGCGTAGGCATTGGCGGCTTCGAGGTAGTTGCGCTGGGCGAAGTAGGAGTCTCCCAGGCGAAGGTGCGCTTCGTCGGCGTAGCGGTCGGCGAGCGGGTTCTCGTCGCGCTCGGGGTCGTACTCGTCGATGAAGCGCTCGAACGCAGTGGCGGCGGGGCCGTAGCGGCGCTCGCGGAAGTGGATCCAGCCTCGCACATATTCGGCGGCGAAGAGGAAGTCGCCTTGGGGGAAGTCGCGTGCATACGCGTCGATAGCGGACAGAGCGCCTGCATAGTCCTCCATCTGAAAGCGCGTCTCACCCAGCCAGAACAACGCGTCGCCGCGCAGATCCCGGGATTGGGCGCGTTCTACCAGATCGGTGAAGGAGCGGGCGGCGGGAGCGTAGGCGCCGGTGCTATAGAGCAGGTAGGCGCGCTGAAACGCGAGGTTGTCGCGCACGTCGGGCGCGGTGCCCTGCTGCCTGCGTCCGATCCTGTCGAACAGGCGTTCAGCGCCCTCCGAGTCGCCCAAAGCGAGGCGAGCGTTGGCCCACAGATCGAGCGCGTCGTCGGTAAACGCTGTGTCGTTGTAGTCGCGCGTCAGGCGGTCGAACGCAGTCGACGCGTCCTCGAAGCGACCTTGTGCGTAGGCTAGAACGCCCTGCTCGTAGCGCGCGCGCGGCGCGTCGGGCTGGAGCGGCCACGTGTCGGCGACGCGTCCGTAGGCTCCAGCGGCATCGGTCGTCTGGCCCGACTTGGCTAGGGCGACCGCGTACAGATACGCAGCCCGCGATCCGACGCTGTCGCTCTGGGCTTCTTGGGCGCCCAGTCCGAGAAAGCGAGCGGCATCGCCCGGCTGTCCCGACTCCAAGAGTGCCCGTCCCAGTCCGTAGAGGCTGCGTGCGTAGTACCCGCCTCCGGCATAGTCGGCCAGGAGCGTACGGTAATGGACGATGGCTTCGTCGTAGCGCTGCTGCCGGTTGTAGCCCTCTGCGAGCAAAAACAGCGTCCGCTCCCGCGCGGCACCGTCTAGTGACGACAAGCGGGGTTCGACGGTTTGGGTGAGGCGCTGCCAGTCTTCCAGTTCGTAGTAGACTTCGGCGAACGCCAGTCCGAGCGCTTGGCCGTACGTCGTCTGCGGGTAGCGCGCGCCCAACACTTCGAAGGTGTTAGCGGCGTCTTGCAATCGGCCCAGCCGCACCTGGTGAAATGCTTGGGCGTAGAGGGCGGACGGCGCCGTCTGCGCATCGGGAAACCGGTCGGCGGACAGGCGATAGAGGTCGAGGGCGCGGTCCTCCTGTCCCTGCTCCCGCGCGGCGTCGGCCTGCCGGTAGAGCGCTTCGGCAAGTGTCTCTCGTGCTTCCGCTGTCGGCGCATCAAGGCGGCGCGTGAGCGCGTCAAGCGTCTGGTCGGCGAGGGCGAAGTCTCCGGCGTCGGAGAAGTAGCGCGCAGCGGCCAGGCGAGCGCGCGCGGCTTGGGGATGGGTGGGATGCTCGGCCTCGAAACTGGTCAGCAGGCGGACAGCCTGTGCGCTTTGTCCCGCACCCAACAGGCTGACGGCCTCAAACAGCGTCGCTTCGGCAGCCAGTCCAGCGCTCGGGTCGATGGCGCGAGCCGATGCAAACGCACGCGCGGCAGCATCGTAGCGCTGATCGCCGTACAGGGCGAACGCGTCGGCGTAGGCACCCGTCATGCGAACGTCGTCGCCCACTAGCGCAAGCGGCGAGGCGAGGGTCGATAGGCTCGGCGATGGAAGCAGAGCGACCGACGGTGACTGGGCGTAGGCGGGCGTCAGGCCAACGCAGGCTGCAAGCAGGAACAGCGAGCGTCGGAGAGACTGGGGACTCGGCACGGGCGAGAGGACGGAAAGGGGAGAGAGGGGCACAACGCAGGCGACAGTCGAAACGCGTCTGGCGTGGTGGGTAAATAAGTTGCTACACACCTGGGTGCAAGCATCTTGCGGGGGGAGAGGCGGATAGGATAGACAACCCGCTCGCCCTGTTCGGGGCATGCGCCCTCTCTCTCCCGAATCTCACTCTTTCGTCATGAGCAACCGCAATCCCGAGGAACGCTCGGCCGCCCATCCCCCTATCACGCCCGATCAGCCAGTCGCCCATGCGACCGGTGCCGAGATTACGAAGGAGGCCGCGCGCCTGGCTCCCGAAGCCAACGAAACGCCCGTCGGCGTGGACCTCGATGCGCTCGCGAAGGCACAGGAACTGGCGACCGAATACTACGCCAAACTCAGCGACCTGACGGTCTCGTTCGGCGAACAAGTCGGCAGCTATTACGGACGCAGCAGGGAAACGGTCGGCGACAATCCGTTGCCGTCGCTCTCGGGCGCGTTCGTCGTCGGTGTCGTGATCGGTGCCATCCTCGGTCGCCGCTAAGCCGCCATGACTTCTCCTCCTCCCATCGGTGGCGATGGCTCCTCCACTCTCGACGCGCCCACGCCGCCTGTTCCTCCCATAGCGCCCAAGCCTGCTCTGCCGCCGGCGGCTCCGCTGTGGCATCAACTTCCTGAGCACTCGGACTTCAAAGACTCCGCCGAAGGGTTGCTCGACCAGGCGCAGACGTGGATGGAGCAGAACCAGACCGTCGCCATGATCGGCGCCTTTGCGTTGGGTACGTTTCTAGGCCTCTCGCTACGCCGCTAACTCTCTCTTTACTGATTATACCTCCTATCGATATGGCAACCGCCAACACCTCCGCTTCCGAAGCGACCGAAACCAAAGCAGAACAAGCCGAAGCTGTCGCCGCCGACGTGACGGCACGCCTTGAATCCTTTACCGCAGACCTCTCGGCGACGTTCGACAAGACGCGCGAAGACCTCTCGGGCGTGCTCGACAACCTGCGTACCCAGGCAGCCGAGTTCGACGCTAACCAGGCTCGTACTCAGGTCAAAACATGGGTCGAAGAGAACCCGACGATTGCAGTTGCCATCGCCGTTGGTGGTGGACTGCTGCTCGGACGCGCTCTCGGTTCGGCATTCAGCCCGCCGCCCCCGCCGACGTTCAAGCAGCGCGTTCAGAGTGGCGCGCATCACGTCGGCGAGCGCGCATCGTCGCTGGGCGAAGAGATCCTGAAGAGCGCCGCCGTCGCCGGAGCCGCCATCGCTGCCGGAAGCGCCAAAGCCGCGCACGAGGCGTCGAAGGGAGCGAGCAAGGCCGGTGAGATCATCGCCGACTACGCGTCAACTGCCTCAGACCGCGTCTCGCACTTGGCCGACGATGCCTACGGCGCCGTAGACGAGTTCTCGGGTACAGCGAGCAAGGAGTTCAAGAAGGTTAGCAAGAAAGCGCGCAAACAGGGCAAGCACCTGGCGCACGAAGCCTCATCGGTCGCCCACGTCGGTGCCGAGATGAGCGAGCGTGCAATGGCTGCCGCCCGTACCGTCGTCGCGGCGTACGTCGTCAAGAAGATCGGCGACTGGACTGGCGTTCTTCGCTGATCGCTGAGCCGACGGGGAATCAGCGCTGACTCCCCCTGATCTACACGGCCTCTTGCTCTCTTCGGAGGGTGAGGGGCCGTACCTTTTTCGGCTGTGCCTGTTCGGTACGCCTCTCGCCCGCGCCTCCTCACATCTATTGCCATGAGCGTCCTCGCTGTAGGAACCGTAGCGTTCGACACCATCGAAACCCCGTTCCAAGCGCCTCAGCGCGTGCTCGGTGGTAGCGCCTCGTACATCACGCTCTCGGCTCGCTACTTCGCGCAAGATGTGCGGCTCGTCGGCGTCGTCGGTGGCGATTTTCCCGACGACTACCGCGCGACGCTGGCGCATGCAGGTGTCGACCTGGAAGGGTTGGAAGTTCAGCCCGACGGCAAGACGTTCGCGTGGGAGGGGCGCTACCACTACGACATGAACATGCGCGACACGCTGGCGACGCACCTCAACGTGCTGGCGACGTTCGAGCCGAAACTGCCTGCCCGCTACCGCGACGCCGACATCGTCTGCCTGGGCAACCTCGATCCGAGCGTGCAACTCCAGGTGCTCGAGCAACTCGACTCACCGCGCCTGACGATCCTGGACACGATGAACTTCTGGATTGAGCACACGCCGGATACGCTGCGCGAAGTGCTCAAAAAGGTCGACGTGCTCGCTGCCAACGACGCCGAAGTGCGCGAACTCGCCGGAGAACCCAACCTGATCACGGCGGCGCGTAAAGTCCGTGCGATGGGGCCGCAAACACTCGTCGTGACCAAGGGCGAGCACGGCGCACTGCTGCTGCACGACGAGCAGATCTTCGTCGCTCCTGCGCTTCCCATCGAAGACATCCAGGACCCGACCGGCGCAGGTGATACGTTCCTGGGCGGTTTTGCAGGCTACCTCGATTGGGCAGGCGACGTGACCCTCGACACCATCAAGTCCGCCGTCGTCTACGGAAGCGTGATGGCCTCGCATTGCGTCGAAGCGTTCGGCCCGGCCCGCCTTGCCGACCTGGACGACGAAGCGATCCGCGAGCGCGCCCGCGCCTTCCGCGACCTGAGCGCCGTCCCCAGCCACGTCTCGGATACACTCTTTGGAAGAGGCGTGGCCGCCTGAGGTCTTTGAATATGACGCGGACGACTCGGTATAAAACGATTCAAGGTGGTGCGCTCATCGCTCTGGTCGGCCTCGTCTTTCTGATTGCCTATCTGTCCGACTGGAATGGATACGTTGTGCTCGTGACGGCGCTCGTTCTGTTCGTTCCGGGACGCATTCAGGGCCGGTACTATCGCGATTTGCATCACGGTAGAAAGGCGCTGGAGGTCGGCGATTGCGCAGCGTCTGTGCGCTACACGACGGCATTTCTCGACGCGATTCGCACGCGCCCGGCTCTCAAAAAGTTGCTCTGGCTCAGTGGCGCCATCTACACGCCCGACGCCGAAGCGATGGCGCTCAACAACATCGGCTCGGCCCACCTGCCGTGCGGACGATTCGACGAGGCCGAAGCTGCATTTGCGTCGGCATTGCACGTCGATCCGCTCTACCCTCTTCCCTTCTTCAATCTCGCTATTCTAAGTCAAGTCCGCGGCGATGAAGTCGAATCTGCACGATTGCTGGGGGAAGCGCAACGGCTCGGCTATACTCGGGGCAGCCTGGACCAGGTCATCCACCGAGCGCAGGCCATCCTATCTCACGTTGAAGGCCGAGACGTGGAATAAGGTGAGGTTCGGGGTGGGAGTTGCTGGTATGTGGCATGAAGTCTATGTACCGGGACGTAGCGCGTGGCCGCAATCCGCCGCGGCGTGAGAAGGCCCTATTTTCAGGCGTCATCCAACCGCTTCCTCATGCGCACCGTCCTTCCCGCCGTCGGCCTCTGGGTCCTCTACGTTCTCGTCTTCGCCGCCGCGGGCGGATTAGCCACGGGCATTATGGCATGGCTGTTTGAGGCCATCGTCGCCGAACCCTTCACGGATCCGTTCTACAGCGTCTGCTTCGGGGCGACGGGCTTCATCGCCTACAAACTGGCGACAGGCGTCGTCGAGGAGCGCGCCCGCGTCGCCCGCTACCGATCCGCTCCGGCCTCGCGTCCTCTGGATACCGGGAAGCCGCTAGTCTGAGGCATGGTATACGAAAAGGGGCTGGCCTAGATAAGATGCCAGGCAGTGAGAGTGCTAACGAGCTTGCGTG
>CAXBBB010000048.1:0-9009 GCA_963973615.1 uncultured Rhodothermales bacterium
GTGCAAGAGCGGGTGCAGATGCTCTACGCCGATCCGTACGCCGTCGTCGATTACGCCCGCAGGCCGACGAAGAAAGCCGATCAGAACAAGCAGGTGTTCTACAACATCGCGCGCGTTCACGAGGAGTTGCACCATCCGATGAGCTTCCGCCCGGTCGAGGGCAGAGCCAAGGTCGCCATCGTGACCCATGCGGATCTGATGCGCCAGGAGGCCGCCAATGCGTTTCTCAAGCTACTCGAAGAACCGGCCCCAGGGACGTTTTTCATCCTCACCACTAACCGGGTCGACCGGATGCTGCCGACGATTGCGTCGCGGTGTCAAAAGGTTCGTTTCGACCCGCTCGCCGTTGACGTGATCGTTCAGGCGCTGGTGGCACGGGGTGTAGCGGACACGCAGCAGGCCGAACTGATCGCTCGTTTGTCGGATGGGTCGTTCGCTCGGGCGCTCGAACTGGCCGAGGACGACGATGTGCTGCGCTCGCGTGATCTGGCTATCGATTTCTTTCGGAGCGCCTACCGCTCGCCGTTGGAGGCGCTGGATGTGGTCGATGAAGTCGCCCAGATGAGCCGAGAGGGCGTCAAGGGATTCCTGGGCATCACCCTGCGATGGATGCGCGACCTGCTGCTCTACCGCGCCCTCGGCGATGCTGCTCCGCTCGTTAACGTCGACCGGGCGGACCCGATCGAGAAGTTTTGTCGTAACGTCCCCTCGGCCAATCTGGAAGCGATGGTCGAGCGCGTCGAGGAAGCCATCGGGCTAGTCGAGCGCAACGTCGGCGTGGCACTGTTGCTCACCGTGCTCGCCGAACGCCTCCATCACGCCATCCGACGCGGCACGGATCGGCCCCTCTACGTTCCCTTGACTTCTCCCTGATATGGCCTGCGACGGATGCGACGGTTGCTCCACCGACGGTGGAGGCTGCGGCGGATCGTGCGGTCCGGGGTGCGGCTCTAAAGCGCGCGCCGGTACGTCGGCGTGTCCGGCGACCCAGGCGTTCGACTGGCTCCAAGACATGGGCATCAGCCAGCCGACGCGCACGTTCGATTTGGTGGAGGTGCAGTTCAAGGGCGGACGCAAAGAACTGTTCAAAGACATTACCCAGAACGGCGTCGACACGGGTGACTGGGTGATTGTTCAGGCTGAGAAGGGCCTCGACATGGGCAGCGTTCACCTGTCGGGCGAACTGGTTCGGCTGCGCGCCAGGCAGCAAGACAAGAGCGGAAAGCAGGAACGGCTGAACGTCGTACGCCTGGCGCACCCGGACGAAGTCGACCGGCTCCAAAAGAACCGACGCGACGAAGGCGACGCGCTCTACGATGCCAAACAGCGCGTCGACCGGCACCGCCTCGACATGAAGATGGTCGACGCCGAGTGGCAGTTCGACAGGGGCAAACTGACGCTCTATTTCACTTCGGCCCAGCGCGTCGACTTCCGCAGCCTGGTGCGCGAGTTGGGCGCTCACTATGGTACGCGCGTCGAGTTGCGCCAGATCGGAGCGCGGGACGAAGCCGCCCGCGTCGGCGGTCTGGGGTCGTGCGGGCGGGAATTGTGCTGCTCGACGTGGCTCCAAGAGTTCAAGCCAGTTTCGACGACGGCGGCCCGTGCCCAGCACCTCCCGCTCAACCCGACGCGCCTGAGCGGACAGTGCGGGCGGTTGAAGTGCTGCCTCAACTATGAGTTGGAAACCTACATGCGGGCTGTCAAAGGCATGCCGTCGACTGGAACGCCTGTCGAGACGCCGCAAGGGCTGGGACACGTCCGCCAAGTCGACATCTTCCGAGCCGTCGTCCTGGTCGAGTACCGCGACAAGACCTGGGCCGAGTTTACACTCGACGCCCTTCGACCCTATCTGAGAAGTCGCCGTCCTAAGCCCCGCGTCAAGCCTCCGGGAGGCGGCGACGAGTAGTCCAGCATGCCTATCGCATTGCGTATGAGGCAGATGGATCGGGAGCCGGATCGTTCGTTCCGAGTATGCCCCGCTCGTTGCTCGAACTCATTGACCGAGACCCATTTTGCCCCTCACCTCCAAGCAGAAAATCAGCGTCTGGGTTGTGTGCTGCGCCGCCTTCGTTCTGCTGATGTTCTCGCAGGTATTGGGGTGGGGCGGAGAAGAAGCACAGACTAGTGCATCCCCGCGTGCGGCTGATACCCTTGCCGTAACGGTAGCCTCCGTTGCGCAAGAGCGACTTGAAGACCGCATCGCAACGACCGGCACGCTGCTGCCGTGGGAATCGGTTGACTTGCGCGCAGAAGTCGCCGGCCGGGTTACGGCGTTGGCATTTGACGAGGGGAGCCGAGTGCGCGAGGGACAAACCTTGGTGACGCTCGATACCCAGGTGCTGCGAGCGCAGATTCAGAGTGCCCAAACCCGGCGTGATCTGGCAGGCGTCCAGGCCAACCGTCGGCGTGAACTGTTCGATATCGGGGGGCTGAGTCGTCAGGCGCTGGACGAAGCCGATGCCGCCGCGCGCGTGCTCGATGCCGAACTCGCTCAGCTGTAGGCCGAAGTGGCCCGTCGTCGCGTGGTGGCGCCGTTTGGGGGCGTTGTCGGCTTGCGCGAGGTCAGCGTCGGCGCGTACCTGTCGCCGGGCGACCGAGTGGCGACGCTCCGCGTGACGAGTCCGCTGCGGTTGGAATTCACCGTACCCGAGCGCTACTTGGGCAAAATCCGCGAGGGCGATATGGTCAGTTTCCGCGTGCCAGGGCAGGAGCTAGAGTTCGGCGCGACGGTTCTGGCGACCGAGCCTGCCGTCGACCCGGTAACGCGGGCATTCACGGTTCGAGCCAGGGTCGGTAATCCCGACGACGTGCTGCGTCCCGGCGCATTCGCCGAAGTGCAATTGGTGCTGGACGCGGTAGACGACGCGTTGCTGATCCCAACGGCTTCGGTCGTGACCGGCGCCGACTCCACCAAAGTGTTCGTGTTTTCCGATGGGATCGCGGTTTCGCGGATGGTCACGACGGGTGTGCGGACGGCGGATCGCATCCAGATTACGAGCGGGCTGAGTGCAGGCGATGTTGTACTCACGTCGGGGCTAGACGAAGTGCGTGAGGGACAGGCCGTGCGAGCGGGAGGAGCGTTCGACCCGACCCAGGTGCGTCCGGAATCAGCGACTGCTCAGCCCCGGCAGTATCAGACCGAGGACTGAATTGGCGTCACTCTACGATATTTCCGTCCGTCGCCCGGTTTTTGCGACCGTGATGTCACTCGCCATTCTGATCGGTGGCGCCATCGGGTACACGCGGCTGGGTGTGCGCGAGTATCCTATCGTCCAGACGCCGGTCATCTCCGTCAGTACGAGTCTGCGTGGCGCCAACGCCGCCGTGATCGAAACCCAGGTCACCGAGCCGATAGAGGAGTCTGTCAACGCCATCGACGGTATCCGCTCGATCACGTCGACGAGCAATCAGGGACGCAGTACGGTGCGCGTCGAGTTCGACCTGGGCGCTGATTTAGATGCTGCCGCCGCCGACGTGCGCGATAGGGTCAGCCGGGCGCGTGGGCGGATCCCCGATGAGGCCGAAGAACCCGTCATCTCCAAGTCCAACTCAGACGGCGATCCGGTCGTCTTCCTCAACCTGTCGTCGAAGCAGCACAACCTGCTCGAACTCTCGGAGATCGCCGACAACTTTTTTGCCGAGCGGCTGCAAACCATCGACGGCGTCGCCTCGGTAGACATCTGGGGCGACAAGCGGTATGCGATGCGGCTGTGGATGAACCCCACGGCCCTCGCTGCCTACGGCCTGACGCCGGGCGACGTGCAGCGCGCCGTTCAGGAGCAGAACGTAGAGTTGCCGGGAGGCCTGATCGAAGGCGATCAGGTCGAACTCACCATCCGCCCGCTCACCCGGCTCTCGACGGTCGAGGAGTTCGAAAACCTCGTGCTGCGCAACGACGGCACGACGCTGGTCCGCTTTCGAGACGTTGGGCGCGTCGAGATGGCCGCCCAGAACCAGCGGACGATCCTGAAACGCGATGGCGTCGCGATGGTCGGCGTTGTTCTCCGACCGCTCGCCGATGCCAACTCTATCGAAATTGTAGACGAGTTCAACCGCCGCGTCGCCGACATCAAGGAGGACTTGCCGCCGGGCATCGAACTGGGAATCGGCTTCGACAACACCGAGCCGGTCCGCGCCGCCATCGCCGAAGTGCGCAACACGGTGTTTATCGCGCTGCTTCTCGTGGTGATCGTGATCTTCGGCTTCTTGCGCGACTGGCGAACGACGCTCGTGCCGATCCTGGTGATTCCCGTCTCGCTCGTCGGCGCGTTCGGCGTGATGGCGCTGGCAGGCTTCTCGATCAACGTACTGACGCTGCTGGCGCTCGTGCTCGCCATCGGGCTAGTCGTCGACGACGCCATCGTGGTGCTCGAAAACATCTATTCCAAGATCGAGGGGGGCATGGATCCGATGCGTGCTGCCGTCGCAGGCACCAAAGAGATTTACGTCGCCGTCATTGCGACGACCCTGGCGTTGGTGGCCGTCTTCCTGCCGATCATTTTCCAGAGCGGCGTTGTCGGCGCGCTGTTTCGCGAGTTCGGGCTTACGATTGCCGCCGCTGTCGTCATCTCGTCGTTCGCCGCGCTGACGCTGACGCCGATGCTCTCGTCCAAGCTGCTGACCAAGCGCGAGACCAAGCCGTGGCTGTATCGCAAAACCGAACCAATGTTCGAGCGCTTGAATGACGGCTATCGAAGCACGCTGGCGGCATTTCTGGGCGTTCGGTGGATGGCGTTCGTCGTTATGGGGGTGGCAGCGCTGGGTGTCTGGTGGATGTTCACCAATCTGGAAAGTGAGTTGGCGCCCGCCGAGGATCGCTCGCAGATCCGCCTGTTCGCCAACGCGCCGCAGGGAAGGGGATTCGCGTACATGGATGCCTACACGAACGAACTCATCCGGCTGCTCCAGCGCGAAGTGCCGGAGATCAGCGCGCTCATCAGCGTCACGTCGCCAGGATTTGGCTCCTCGGGATCGGTTAACTCGGCGTTCGGCAACCTCATACTGGTCAAGCCAGACGAGCGCGAGCGGAGCCAAGACGAGATCGCCAACTCGGTGCAGGCGGCGGTCAAACATCTGCCCGGGGCACGTGTCAACGTGAGTCAACCGGCGACGATCCAGACATCGGGCGGGCGCGGACTGCCGGTTCAACTCGTGCTCCAGGCGCCCAACCTGGACGCGCTGCAAGCTGCGCTTCCCGGCTTCATGGAGCGAGCGAGTCAGGATCCCGCCTTTCAGTTTGCCCGCGCCGATCTGGAGTTTACCCTCCCCGAACTGCAGGTGGAAGTGGAGCGCGACCGTGCTCAAGCGCTGGGCATTGCGCCGGTCGACGTGGCCCAGTCGCTCGCCGTAGCGCTGAGCGAGGGGCGATTTGGCTACTTCAACCGCAACGGTGAGCAGTACGAGATCATCGGTCAACTCGAACGCGAGGCCCGCGACACACCGAATGCGATCCAGGGTGTTTTCGTCCGTAGCGCGTCTGGTCAGCCGATTCCGCTATCGAACCTGGTCCGCCTGACCGAGTCTGCCGCGCCGCCTCAACTCTACCGCTACAACCGCTTCACCGCTGCGACGGTCTCTGCCCAGCCCGCGCCCGGGGTCTCGTTGAGCGACGCCATCGACGCTATGGAAGCGATTGCCGACGAGACGCTGCCCAACGGGTTTACTACCTCGCTGACCGGGCAGAGCCGCGATTTTCGAGAGACCGGCGGGTCGATTCTGATCGTGTTTGGACTGGCGCTGGTGCTGATCTATCTCGTTCTCGCCGCCCAGTTCGAGAGCTTTCGCGACCCGATTACGATCCTGTTGACTGTCCCCTTGGCGCTGCTCGGTGCGCTGGGAGCGCTCTGGGTGTTTGGGTCGACGCTCAACGTGTTTAGCCAGATCGGATTGGTAATGCTGATCGGGCTCGTGACGAAAAACGGCATCCTGATCGTCGAGTTCGCCAAGCAGCAACGCGCCGAAGGTTTGTCGCGTAGGGAGGCAGCCGAGGAAGCGTCGGCCGCCCGTTTCCGTCCCATTCTGATGACCGCCTTCTCGACGATCCTGGGTACGTTGCCCATCGCACTTGCGTTAGGATCGGGTGCCGAAAGCCGCGTTCCCATGGGCCTAGCTGTGATCGGCGGGCTGCTCGTCGGAACCGCCCTGACGCTCTACGTCATCCCTGCGCTCTACACGTACATCGCCAGTAGCGACGTCTCTCCGTCGATGGGAGAAGAGTCGGATCCGGTGTTGCGCGCTGGCCAGGGCGACGGCCAATCTGATGCGGGCCGGTCCGTTACCTCGCCCCGAGTCGCCGTTGGCCTGAGCGAACGCCCCCAGACGACGTGAGACGAGCTAGCTGGCTGATCGTCCTGTTGACCGTGTGTGTGTGGCCTGCTGTTGCATGGGCGCAAGACGAGCCTGCGCCGATTCGCGAGGCTGTTCCACCGCTGCCCGATTCGCTTCGGCTCTATGGTGCCACCCTGCCGACCAACCCCGCGCTCCCCGATTTCGGAGCCCCAGGCGATGCGGTGCGCCTGACGTTGGACGAGGCGATTGCCGTAGCGCTGGCTCAGAATCCGGATGCTGCCGTTTCCCAGCTCGAAGCGCGACGCGCCGCCAACGACGTGACGCTCGGTAATGCAGGCTATCTACCGACGCTTGACGTGAGTGCTGGTCTGTCTGGGTCGCGCAGTAGCACCTTCTTTGGCGGCGGAGGGGCAGACAGTGCAGGTGCCGGCGGAGGGGGAAGGAGCACCCGCACCTCGACTGTTGCTGATCTTAGCATCGGGCTCGGGTACACGCTCTACGACGGCGGACTCCGCAGTGCCACGTACCGCCGACTGGAAGCTGACGCCCGGCGCCTCCAACTGCTCGCCGATGCAGATGCCGAAGCCCTGGTGCTCGAAGTCGCCGCCGCCTACCTCGACGTTGCTCGGCAAACCGCATTGGGCGACGCGTTTGCAGAAGCTCTGGCCGTTTCGCGAGATCGGCTGAGCATCACCCAAACCGAAGTCCGCATCGGCACCGCAGCCGAAATCGATGCGGCCCTTGCCCTGGCCGACTACAACGCCGACCGCTCCAACCTCTTGCAGCAGCAGGTCCGTGCGGCTGGAGCACGAGCCGCACTGGGTGGCCTTCTGGCACTGAGCGATCCCACCGCAGTCTCACCGACCGACACCTTAGCGCTCGGTCCGCCTATTGACCTCGATGCATTGGTGACCGGTGCCGCTGATCAAAACCGGCGTATCCAAGCGCTGGAAGAAGGCGAAGTCGTTGCCGCCCGACAAGTCGATCAGGTGCAATCCGAGTATCTGCCGACGATCCGTGGGACTATAGGCGGCGGTGTCACTTCGGTCGATCAGGGTTTTGCGCCGCCTGACCTTGATCCCACCGTCGGCCCTGACGTGCGCTACGGCGTGACCGCATCGCTTCCGCTGTTCGACGGCGGCGAACGACGCCGTCGGGTAGAAAACGCCCGCATCGGCCTCCAACAGGCGGAGCTCTCGACCGCTGGCGAGCGCATGGCCCTTCAAGCTCGTGCTGCCCGCCTCGCCGCGACCGCTCGCGGCTTCCGGGCACTGTCCGACCTCGAAACGCTGAACGAGACCATCGCCCGAGAAAACGTCCGCGTCGCCCTCGCCCAACTCCGGCTGGGCTTCATCACCCCGGTCGACCTGCGGCAGATTCAACTCACGTTGGTCGACGTGCGTACGCGGCGCGTCGAGACCATCTACCAAGCGCTGCTCGCCGAAGCCGAGCTTCGCCTTTTGGCTGGGGAGTTGTTGCCCGCTTCGCCCGGTCGACCAGAGCGAAACTAAAAAACCTGCCAAGCCTCATGGCTTGACAGGTTTAGGGGTGCGACCGGGGTCGTTAGGTTAGATCAAATCCTCGTTGTCGATCTGAGCGCGCTGAAGCTTGCCGCTGTAGTCGATGTAGCAGGTTTTTGTCTCGGTATAGAAGTCGAATACTTCCCAACCGCCTTCGCGGTGACCGTTGCCCGTCTGCTTGACGCCGCCGAATGGCATATGTGCTTCGGCTCCGATGGTGGGGCCGTTGACGTACGTGATGCCCGCTTCGATGTCGTGCAGCGCGCGGAAGGCCGTAGCGACATTTTGCGTATAGATCGCCGACGAGAGGCCGTACTTGACGCCGTTGGCGACGGCGATGGCTTCGTCGTAATCCTTGACTTTGATGACCGACAGGACGGGCCCGAAGATCTCCTCTTGTTCGACCCGCATGCCTTGCTTGACGTCGGTGAACAGCGTCGGCTCGAAGAAGAAGCCGTCGTCGGTGCCTTCGCTCGTAGCTGCTTTGCCGCCAAACTTGATGGTTGCGCCTTCCTGTTTGGCAATGTCCATGTAGCCCGAGATTTTATCCATCGCCTTCTGGTTGATCACAGGTCCCATGTCGACGCCGTCCTCGTTGCCGTAGCCCAGGCGCAACTCTTTGGCGCGCGCTTCGATCTTGCCGACGAGTTCGTCGTGGACGCCTTCCTGAACGATCAAGCGGCTCGTGGCTGTGCAGCGCTGGCCGGTCGTGCCGTACGCGCCCCATATAACGCCTTCCATGACCAGGTCGAGGTCGGCGTCGTCGAGAACGATCATCGGGTTTTTGCCACCCAATTCGGCAGAGAAGCGCTTGTGCGAGCGTCCGCACTCGGCTCCGATCTTGCCGCCGGTCTCGCTCGATCCCGTAAAGCTGATCGCGTTGATCTCGTCGTGTGCGACCATCGCCTTGCCCGTCTCTCCGGCGCCCTGGACGAGGTTGATGACGCCTTCGGGCACGCCCGCTTCGTGGAGGATGCGGACGAGCAGCTCACCGCTATGCGGCGCGTCCTCGCTAGGCTTGAATACGATCGTGTTGCCGCAGGCGAGGGCGGGGAAAATCTTCCACGTCGGCACGGCGACCGGGAAATTCCACGCCGTGATTACGCCGATCACACCAACGGGCCGACGGATGCTCATGTTGAACTTGTTCGCCATCTCGCTCGGCACGGTGTGACCGAACAGTCGGCGCGTCTCGCTGGCA
>CAXBBB010000049.1:0-9007 GCA_963973615.1 uncultured Rhodothermales bacterium
CGCCTGCCCGTTGTCGGGATCGGCGAGCCGGTAGAGCACCTCCATCGACGCCTCGCTCGACACGCTCTCGTTCCCATGCACGTTGTAGCTGAGCCAGACGATAGCTGGTGCATCACCGCCGGACGCATTGCCCTCGCCCATTCCCAGCCGGCCCAGGTGCGCGCGCCGGATCGCGTCGATGTTCGCCAGATTGCCCGGCGTCGCCACGGTCGCCAGCACCAGCTTGCGGCCTTCGTACGTCTCGCCATACGGTTCCATCGCCACGCGCGGCGACTCTTGGGCGACGTGCGCCACATACTCCATCACGCGATGGTGAGAGGTGAAGCGCTCACCCAACTCGTAGCCCAGAAACTCGGCGGGCGAGAGCAGTTGCGCTCGGACCGGGGCAACGACGAGGAGCAGAAGGAGGGCGGCGAGGCGAATCATGCGGTCGGCGATGGAGAGGAGGCCGCAAGATACCCAATCGACGCCTCGCGACGCAGCGCCCCAAATGCACCACGTCCCCGCCAACCAAAGCCGACGGGGACGCAGATTATCTACGGTGTTACCCGCTAGCGCGTCACCACGACCGAGCGCGTCAGCGATACGCCTTCGCCCTCGGCACGCACGAAGTAGACGCCCGACGGCAGTCCCTGCGGCAGCGCGAACGTCTGCGTCTGATTCGCAGCGCCCGTGTGCAGATGCGCCGCCCGGCGTCCGAGCGCGTCGTAGAGCGCCACGCGCACGGGCTGCGCCCGCTCCAGAGTCAGCGTGACCACTCCGGGCGCCGCTGTGAGCGCATCACCCTGCGCTGCGATTGTCACTTCGACGGTTGGGCCAAACTCGCTCGCGCCGTCGAGGTCGATCTGCTTGAGGCGGAAGGCGTAGGTGCCCGGCGCGAGGCTTCGCGTGACGAAGCCGTAGGTCTGCGCTTCGAGCGTGGTGCCGCTTCCGGCGACGAAGCCGAGGCTGCGAAAGACATCGCTGCCAGCGTCGGCAATCTGGACGTCGAAGCCGGTGTTGTTGGTTTCGCTCGCGGTCTGCCAGGCGAGCACGGCTGCTGCCCCACTGGCGTGTGCCGTGAAGCCGGTCAACTCGACCGGCAGGCTGCCATCCATCTCAATATTGTCGATAAAGAACTGGCGGGCCGAGTTGGATGAGTAGGCGATGCTCAGGGAAGTAACGTTGGTAAAGTCTTCCGTCACGGTTCCACCGCCACTGGTGCTGCCGGGGAAGGACGTGTTGACTACCGGGCCAGAACTCGGCGTGATCGTGAGGCTGACCGGAGTTCCATCACCACTCGTGATGAAGCTCATATTGGTGATGTTGACCGCCGCTGAGAAGGTCAGTGTCAGCGTGTTGTTTGCATAGCCAGTAGCGACGCCAGCAATGTTGCCCGAGACGGGGCCGAGGGTGGCGTTGACGAGGTCAACATTGCCGTTGGATTCAGTGACGGTCAGCGTGACACCGTCTACCGTTTCGGTCACGTCGGCGCCGTTGTCGGCGCCACCGTTAAACTCGAACGTGCCGGTTTGGGCGTTGGCGAAGGGCACTGCGACGAGGGCAGCGAGGAGCAGTAGCGGAATGCGCATGGTACGGATTCTCTAGAGAGGTGAGGATAGAAACCGTCGGTCTTTCAGACGCGACCTGCGTGGTATCGGTCGCGAGCGGACACGCTTAAGGAGGACGTCGACATAAAGCGTATTCTCGGTCCCCCGGCTCTGTCCTTGTCGTGCGAGCAGTAGCACCTCTAGCGCGCCACGACCGCGTCGAACCGGGTACTTGATCGCGACGTGGTCGGAATCCGCACGCCTTTTGCGTTTGTGCGCGTTGTAGTCGGCTACCTTACCGTCTTTCCAACCGCCTTTTCCATGCGCCTCCTCTCGCTCCTCCTGTTCGCGTTTCTCGCCATCGGCTGCCAGCCCGACGCGTCGGCTCAGGATGCTCCCACCGCCTCGGTCGATCTGCCCGAGACCAATTTCTACGCGATCAACACCACGATGGGCCGCATCGTCGTCGAACTGTCGGACGACACGCCGCTGCACCGCGACAACTTCAAGCGCCTGGCCGTTGAAGGCACCGTCGACTCGACGCGCTTCCACCGCGTGATCAACAACTTTATGATTCAGGGCGGCGACCCCAACAGCCGCAACGACACCCCGTTCGACGACGGACAGGGCGGCCCCGGCTGGCAGGTCGACCCCGAGTTCAACAAGGGCTACCACTTCCGAGGCGCCCTCGCCGCCGCACGCGAAGGCGACCAGGTCAACCCCGAGCGCAAGTCGTCGGGCAGCCAGTTCTACCTCGTCCACGGCATGCCCATCGACTCTACGCTCCTGATGGAGATGCGCGACCGCGTCCGCATGGGTACGAGCGACCCCACCTTCGACTGGGACGACGCGACCAAAGCGCGCTACCTCGCCGAAGGCGGCGTGCCTTTCCTCGACGCCCAGTACACCGTCTTCGGACGCACAGTCGAAGGCCAAGAGGTCATCGACGCCATCGCCTCGATGGAAACCGGGCGCGCACGCGGCGAACGCAGCATGACCGCCGACCAGCCGCCGACGCCCGTCTACCTCACCATCGAGCCACTCCCCAACTACACGCCGCCTGCTGGCGAGTGATTGACTTGCGGCACCGCACAATGCAAGTCCAGAAACACCACCGCCTGTCGTAAAGAGGAGGATCGGCCTCAGACGGTCCGGCGTCTCGGGCACGAAGAGAGGGAGCGTCAAGAAATCGTCCTGTTTGAGCAAGCGACAGCGAGCGAGTTTGGACGATTTCAGCGACTGATCGTAGAGCCAGCCGGAGCGACGTAACGCCTTGACTTTTTGGTCCTTTTGTGTCAAGACAAAAGGACGCACATCTTTGATAACCGAGAGCACAGTTACTTCAACGCTGAGAGACATGAATCAGTCCGCACCGCCCACCCCCGACCGCACCGAGCAGGAGATCGCCCGCCGCGCCAGCCGCGACGCCATCGCTGACGCCGGAGTTGACCCGTACCCGGCTGCCGCGTTCCAACGCACGACTGACGCCGCGACCATCCTCGCCACCTATGATGACGAGCAGCACGCGCCGTCCGAAGGCGAAGAAGCCGGATCGTACCGTGTAACCGTCGCCGGGCGCGTCGTAGCGATCCGAGTGATGGGAAAAGCCGCATTCCTGTCGATTGCCGACGAGAGCGGGCGGATTCAACTCTACGTTCGCCGCGACGACCTGCCCGAAGGCTACTACAACGCCGTCGTCAAGAAGCGCGTCGACCTGGGCGATTTCGTTGGCGTCAGCGGCTGGGTGTTTCGGACGCGGACAGGCGAGGTCAGCATCCACTGCGAGACGTTCACGCTGCTCACCAAAGCGCTGCGCCCGCTGCCGGTCGAGAAGGAAGTCGATGGACAGGTATTCAACCAGATCACCGATAAAGAATTCCGCTACCGCCAGCGCTACGTCGACCTGGCGCTGCACCCGAACGTGCGGCACGTGTTCAAGCAGCGTGCCACCATCGTCAGCACAATCCGCCGCTTTCTCGACGAAAAGGGCTATACCGAAGTCGAGACGCCGGTCCTCCAGCCGCTCTACGGAGGCGCCGCCGCGCGCCCGTTCACGACGCACCACAACGCGCTCGACATGCCGCTCTTCCTGCGCATCGCGGACGAGTTATACCTCAAGCGCCTGATCGTCGGCGGGTTCGAGGGCGTCTACGAGATCGCCAAGGACTTCCGTAACGAGGGCCTGTCGCGCTTCCACAACCCCGAGTTCACGATGCTCGAAGTCTACGTGGCCTATCAGGACTATACGTGGATGATGGAGATGGTCGAAGAGATGGTCCAGACGGTCGTTCAAAAGCTGAATGGCGGCACCAGCGTCCAGGTCGGAGAACACACCATCGAATTCGGCGGATCATGGCGGCGCCTGCCGTTTTTCCAGTCGATCCAGGATGCGACCGGCCATGACTTGATGGGCAAGAGCCGAGACGAGATCGAGGCCGTCGCCAAATCGCTGCACATTGAAACCGACGCGTCGATGGGCGAAGGCAAGCTGCTCGACGAGATCTTCGGCGAAACCGTCGAGCCCAACCTCATACAGCCGACGTTCATCACCGACTACCCGGTCTCCCTCTCGCCGCTCGCCAAGCGTCACCGCGAGCACGACGGACTGGTCGAGCGCTTCGAAGCCATCGTCGGCGGCAAAGAGATCTGCAACGCCTTCAGCGAACTCAACGACCCGGACGACCAGCGCGCCCGCTTCGAGGAGCAAAACCGCCTGCGCACGGCCGGAGACGACGAGGCCCAGCCGCTCGACGAAGACTTCCTCCGCGCCCTGGAATACGGCATGCCGCCAACGGCTGGAATGGGTATGGGCATCGACCGCCTGGCGATGATGCTGACGGGCCAGCCGTCTATCCGCGACGTGATCCTCTTCCCGCTCATGCGCCCCGAAGAAGGGCGCACAGCTACTACAGAAGAGATGCCGGACCCAGACGCATAACCTACGCGTATTCATTCGCTCCCACGGCCCTCCTGATGCTGCGGGACATCGCGATTCCGCACTACTAAAACGCGCTTCAGCGCAACTCCGCTATGGCTAAGCAACAGCCGATCAAGCAGGAGGGCACCGTCACCGAGGCCCTTCCCAACGCCCAGTTCCGCGTCGAACTCGACAACGGACACACCATCCTCGGTCTGCTCTCGGGCAAGATGCGTAAGTTTTTTATCCGCATCCTCCCCGGCGACCGCGTCGACGTCGAGATGTCGCCATACGACCTGACCAAAGGCCGCATCGTCTACCGCTACAAGTAAGCACTCGGCGTCTCAGTCGCGAGGCGCCGCCTCGTAGATCTGTACGCCCCACTCGGTCGACCAGTACACGCGTACACCGTCCGACCAGACGGAAAGCCCGGCCCCGCTCGGCGATTCGGTAGTCGCGAGTGTGCGGCCAGTGGCTGCGTCGAGCGCGTACAACCACACGCCTCGGCTGTGATACACGACTCCACGTGCGTAACACGTCGTTCCTGTGTCGGCGCGTCCTAAGTCGCAGCGCCACACCTTGCGCCCCGACTGCGCGTCGAGAGCGACGACGTGTGCTCCTTGCTGGGACACGAGTAGCGGACGCTCCACGTGTTCGTCTGCAGCGAGGGTGAGCCGTTGGCCGCACATCTCGTCGACACGCCAGCGTTCGGTGCCGCTCGTGAGGTCGATGCACGAGATAAAGCCCAGCCCGCTCGTGCTGCCCAACCACGCGAGATGTCCCCGCGCTACGATGCGTCCGCCGTCTGTTGCTCCGCGCCCGCTTACGACCATACGCCAGCGGGTGACGAGCGTCTGAGGATCACGCGCGACGACCACAGTCGAGCTATATCCGGGACGCAAGTCGGGTAGCGACTCGAGTACGAGCAGGTGTCCACCGCCGATGCACAGATCCTGCGTCGTAGCTGTCGTAGCCGCGCTGCGAACGCGCTCACCGCTCTGCTTGTCGAGCGCCATCAGTGCCGACTGCCGATACGGACGCGTACGCTCGACGACCGCGTAGAGCAGCGTTTCTGTTTGTGCGTAGCGATTGTGCTCGGCGAACTCGTGGCCTTCGGGCAAACGCGTCGCCCACCTCGCCGTCCCATCCTCTAGCGACAGCGCCCGGACGTACTGCGGATTCTCGCCTGTCGCATAGAGCACTGCCGGATGCTCGCTCACCGTCAGCCACTCCACCTGCTGCGCCGCTTTCGAACTCCACGCTGCACTCCATCGTCGGGTGCCGCTTGCGGAGTCGCTTCCTACCAAACGGTCCGAATCCACGTGCAGAAGCGTACCCTGCGCCAGAAGTGGAGCCGTAAGGGAAGCCATCGGTTCGTCCGCGTCGATGGGGAGAGCCGCTATCGACGCGAGAGGCGGAACGGTGTCGTTCATGCGCGGCGGCCTGCGAGACGGAGAGGACGGGAGGCGGAGGTCGAGTGGTGACATAGGCGCATCGGCGAGGTGGTGGGAACGGACCGAAAAGGGCTGACCGGATGGGGGGACGGCGTAGCGCTGCGGTACTCTATAAGACTACGGGGGCCGCCCAGGCTGCACATAGGAGGTTCCTCCCGATCCGATTGTCGCTTTGTCCCGACTTTTTTAGCGAAAGTGACACGCCACGTGCTGATCCTGTCCAAAAACTTGGGACTTGCTTCCTGCCTCCCTTCCTCCGACGGTGCCTAGCTTTATAATCGCTCCCACCGCGCCTCCAATCTCGACCCGTGCTCGCTCGTTACCTCTTCTTACTCCTGGTCATGGGCAGCAGTTTTTCTTGCGGGCAGGCCCACGTCACTCCCCAAAACGCGCCAGCCGATTCTACGAAGTTGCAAGGGCGGCGCCAAGGTCAGGCGGGCTGGGGAGGAGGAGACAGTCTCATTGTACAGTATGATTTCCGAAGGGGACACACCGTCCACCTCTACGCAGGTGGCGATTCGCTTGTACTAGACTACTGGCTATTCAGAGATCTCAACAGCGCCTTTGCCTCCTTCGACAACCCTAAGACCACATCTTTTCGTGCAGGGTTTGGATTGGGCGAATCAAATGTGTGGCTTTACATAGATTATTCTAAATATATAATTTCTCTCATTATTATACTGATACCCTCGTTCATATTTCTGGCTCTTCAGCTTATAAGGAGTCGAAGAGCAGAGAGGGAAGCGAAAGAAAATCAGAAGCGTATCCTTCGCACCCGTCGATATATCGAGCAGAGCCGCGAGGACGAGCGCAAGCGTTTAGCACGCGAACTACACGATGGGCCGCTGCAGACGCTATATGCCCTGCGAATGAACTTGGCATTGGTCAACCAAAGCCCAGAGCAGCACGATGCAACCGTTGGCGAGGTCGCGTCCGAACTGCGTGGATTGACCGACACGCTGCGCTCGCCTATGTTGAGTGGCTACGGGTTAGGCGAGTCGCTTCGAACGCTGGCCGAGCGGCATCGAAAAACGAGCGGTATGTCGGTCGATCTTACCATCGACCCGGACCTGTTTTCGGACGATGACTCTGATGCGATTCCCGAGCAGCAGACGACGGCGCTGTTTCGCATGACGCAAGAGGCGCTAAGCAACGTTGCGCGTCACAGCAAGGCAGATCATGTGCGCGTCACGTTGCGCAGGGAAGATCAGGATGGCGACAAAGGCGTTTCGCTGATCGTCGAGGACAATGGCACCGGATTCGATATGGCGGACCGTGTAGAAGACTTGGCCGAAATGGGGCATTATGGTCTACTCGGGCAGCGCGAGCGGGCAGAAGTCCTCGGCGGCGAACTCTTCGTCTGGTCTGAACGCGGCCAAGGGACGCGGCTCATGGCATGGGTACCGCTACACGTCCCCGATTCCCTACTCGACCCCCATCTCTTCCACACGATCTCATGAACACTCCCTATCGCATCGTTCTGGCTGACGACCACGCTGTCTTTCGCGGTGGATTGCGCCGTCTCATCGAGGAAGACCCGACGCTTCAAGTGGTCGGTGAGGCGTCGAACGGCGAGGAGGCATTGCAAGTCGCCGAGCGTCTACTCCCGGACGTGCTCGTACTGGACATCCAGATGCCTGGGATGTCCGGTCCCGATGTCGTTACTGCGATACACGAACGAGGCATAGCGACGCGCATTCTCGGCCTATCGGCTCACGATGATCCGGCATACGTCGAGCGATTTCTGCATGGTGGGGCACTGGGCTACGTCACTAAAGATCGCCCGCCTGCTCTCATTGTAGAGGCTGTTCGGCAGGTAGCGCAGGGAATGCCGATCTGGTTGGTGCGTCATCCGCTTGAATCTCCTCTCAAAGAGATGAACGAGCGTGAGCGCGACGTGCTGCGCTTGCTCGGAAGCGGGTTAACCAACGAGAAGATCGCCGAGCAGTTGAGCGTGTCGATCTCGACGGTTCGCAACTCACTGACCGCGATATATGAGAAGATAGGTGTAACTACCTCGCGAGAAGCGATTGCATGGGCGTGGAGGCACAACCTCGTCGACCCGTAAACAGACTTGCGATATGGACACATCCAAAATGGAGGAATGTCCTGAAAAGTCGGGACATTCCTCCATTCATTTCGGGAGGAATGTCCTTGTAGGTGGAATGAAGATCAGGGTAGGTTGATGACAATCAGTTCAAGTCAGCCCCTCTACTCTTCTCTACCCTCCCTCATGAAGCGCTCGCACCGTCTCCTCACCCTTCTGCTGGTCCTTCCTTTCCTCGCAGGAACCAACTCTTTCGCAGGCAACCCGGTAGCGGACACAAAGGCTGCCGATGTACCTGCGCTGAGCGTCCTTTCGCCTAGCGGACAAACGGTTGATTTTTATCGGGCTGACTCGGGCTGGCAAGCTGTGAGCGCAGAGCAACTGGCCGGTTTATCCAAAGAGGTAGACGCCATTCCCGAATTCATTCTCGACAAGATCAACGCGATAACCGCCGAGGCGAATGCTGCCGGCGATCCAGGTTGGACTTGCGAAGTCGTCAAGCACAGCGACGGTCCGTGGACGTGGAACTGCTGGCGCGACTCCTGATCCTCGCGGATCTCGACTAAGGCGGGTCGAGACGGTGAACCGGGCGACGTAGGAGCCGTTGAGACGTCCCATGACAACTCACGGTAGTCCGGTTCACAACTCCCCGCCTTTCCAAAACGCAGGCCCTTCGGACATGTCCGGGGGCCTGCGTTTTGCTGTTGAGGCTACGCCGATGGGCGTCGTCGCAGGCGCGGGGACGGAGGCTGGGCTGCGCGCGCTCGTGCTGGTCGATTCGGATGCCGAAGCGCAGGCGTGGGGCGCATCGCACAATGCAGTACCTGCACTCGCCGGTCACGACGTGCTCACTTGGGTCGGCGATGTGGCGTGGGCGCTGAGCGTCGACTACGAACTGAGCGATCTGGCCGATGAGAAGCTGCGCGCCGTTCCGCTCGATCTGGACGGCACGCCGTTTCAGCGCGAAGTGTGGGAGCGGTTACGTGCGCTGGCTTGGGGTGAGACGACGACGTACGGGGCGCTGGCGGCTTCGCTCGGCAAAGAGATCGGCGCGTCGCAG
>CAXBBB010000050.1:0-8992 GCA_963973615.1 uncultured Rhodothermales bacterium
GCTGTATCCGCGGTGGGTGAAGAGAAAGCCGCCGCGTGCCGTGTTGTGAGCCCGCTTGCCGGTTGCGCGGAGCCGCGCGGTGAGCGAAAGTCCCGAAAGGTCGGCGTGGCGTCCGTCGGCGTCTAGGAGGGGCGTGAGGGCGGCGTAGGTCGGGCGGATGGTGTGGCCCAATCGCTCGGCCATGCGCAGGCCGAACCCGTCGCTTCCGGTTTTGGGCACGCTCAGTCCGCCTGTCGCGAGGACGACCGATGCCGCGTGGACGCGAAGGCGAACAGGGCATCGCGTACGTCGGTCGCCTTGTTGCTGACGGGAAACAGCTTGCCGGTCTCGTCTTCTATGGCGAGCGGGACACTCAACGTCTGCTCGAAAAACGTCCGCTGCTCGTCGGCTGGCCAACTCCGCAGAACGCGACGCAGCGTGTTCGGCGAGCCGTGCGTGACGAAGCGTGACAGGTCAGGAGCAGAGGGCAGCACGTTGCATCGCCCTCCGCCACTGATGACGATTTTCTTGCCGCCCTGACGGGTCCCCTCGATCATGAGGACGTCGCGGCCCCGCTCTCCAGCGAATCCTGCGGCCAGAAGCCCGGCGGCTCCGGCGCCGATGACGACGACGGGGAGAGCAGAAGCGTCGGGTAGGTCAGACATCAGCGTAGAAAGCGGTGCGAGCGAACGAGTTCGGCGCGGCGGGGGGAGATGGAGTGGAATTCGGGGTGTTGGTGAACGAATCGCATTTCGGGCGGATCGGGACTCGGAGCGGAAGTCACCGGCAGAGCCTGCGGCCAGACGTGCGTGCAGCGTAGTACCTTGTGTTATGTCTGAATCGTCTCCAACGGCACCCTCCGATCTCGCCCCTCCGCTTACACCGATCGGTTGGCGCGAGTGGGTGGCCCTTCCCGGACTGCGCGTTGGCGCGCTCAAGGCCAAGATCGACAGCGGCGCGTTCACATCGTCGCTCCACGCGGTCGACATCGAGCGGTTCGAAAAAGGCGGAGAGCAGTGGGTGCGGTTTACGTTGCAGATCCGGCCTGGCAGTACGCGAAGCACCAAGCCCCGCGTCGCCCGCCTCCACGACGTGCGCAAGGTAACCAGCAGCAACGGCGAGTCCGAAGAGCGTCCCGTGATTCAGACGACGCTCGTCATCGCCGGCCGCGCATTCCTGACTGAGTTCACGCTGACAGCGCGAGCCGGGATGCGTTACCGGATGCTCGTCGGTAGGCGCTCGCTTGCCGGTCGTTTCTTGGTCGATAGTGGCGCCTCCTTCCTCGGCGGAAAGCCCTCGCGTCCCTGACCCTCTTTTCTCCCAAGCGGCGTTCAACGCGCTCTACCCCTGCTCATGAACATCGGTATCCTCTCGCGCGACATAAAGCTCTACTCGACGCGCCGCTTGATCGAAGCCGCCGAAAAGCGCGGCCACAGCGTCCGCGTCGTCGACTACTTGCGCTGCTACATGGACATCTCCTCCGATCACCCCAAGGTGATGTATTCAGGTGAGTCGCTGACGTTCGACGCGATCATCCCGCGCATCGGTGCGCGTTACACGTTTTATGGTACCGCTGTCGTGCGGCAGTTCGAGATCTTGCGGACGCTGTCGGCCAACAGCAGCATCTCGATCACCCGTTCGCGCGACAAGTTGCGGTCGATGCAGCTACTCGCTCAGAAAGGCGTCGGTTTGCCGACGACGGGCTTTGCACACTCGACCAAGGACGTCGACGGCCTGATCAACGTCGTCGGTGGGGCGCCGCTCGTGATCAAACTGCTCGAAGGCACCCAAGGCAAAGGCGTGGTGCTGGCTCAGACCGATAAAGCCGCTGAGAGCGTCATCTCGGCGTTCCGCCAGCTCGACGCCAACATCTTGGTGCAGGAGTTCGTCAAGGAGGCTGACGGTGAGGACATCCGCGCCTTCGTCGTCGGCGACAAGGTCGTCGGTGCGATGAGCCGAAAGGCCGCTCCGGGCGAGTTTCGCTCCAACCTGCACCAGGGCGGAACGGCGAGCAAGGTCAGGATCACGCCCGCCGAGCGCGCTGCAGCCGTCAAAGCAGCTAAAGTAATGGGACTTGGCGTAGCGGGTGTCGATCTGCTGCGTTCGAAAAATGGGCCAGCCGTCATCGAAGTCAACTCGTCGCCCGGCCTCGAAGGCATCGAGCGGGCGACCGATAAAGACGTAGCGGCGACGATCATGCAGTACCTCGAAACGCGTTTCAAGGCGCGCGAAGAGCAGTCGCGACAGTCGCCGTTCGCCGGATAAACGCTGTGTGTGACGTACGCCATGCCACAAGTCCTCTAGGAAATAGATCGGTGTGTCGCCCCGATGCCAACGCGCGTACTTTGCAGTCGTAAACCGTTTTCGATGTCAGACGAGCACGCTCCCACCGATCCGACTGATTCGCGCCCTGCTCCGGGCGAAGTGCTGCCTTCGGCGCAGATGACGACGGCGCCGCGCGTGCAGCCGACGCGTGAGGCGCTCCCTCCTCGCTCGAAAAGCTGGTGGCGGACGGGCGGTATTCCGTGGCTCTTCCTGGGCCCGGCGTTAGCGATTCTGGTCGTGTTCATCTTCTACCCGGCTGTCCGCATTTTCCTGCTGTCGTTTCAGGACTACTCGTTCGTGCGGGATGCCGTCTGGGTCGGATTCGAGAACTATGGGCGCCTGCTGAGCGATCGCACGTTTGGCTGGGCGATGGTCAACAGCCTGCTCTACCTGCTGGTGACGCCGTTCCTGATCGTGGCGAGCGTGTCGGTCGCGTTCTTGCTCGACGCCAAAGTCAAAGGCTCGGGCTTCTTCCGAGGGTTGTACTTCTTGCCGGTCGTCACCCCGATGATCGTCGTCGGCATCATCTGGCAGTGGCTGCTCAACGAAGACGTCGGTCTGATCAACTACGTCGTCACGCTGATGGGTGGCGACAAAGTCTACTGGCTCACGTCGTACCCGCTCAACGTGCTGTCCGTCATGTTCGTGACGGGCTGGAAGGGGTTGGGCTACTACGCCATCATCTTCCTCGCCGGACTGCTTACGATTCCCGAAGAACTAGAGGAGGCCGCCGCGCTCGACGGAGCCGGACCGATTCAGCGCCTGCTCTACGTCAAGCTGCCCCTCTTGAAACCGACGATCGCATTGGTCGCCATCATCTCGTCGATCAGCGCGCTGAAGGTGTTCGACGAGTTGTTCATCATGATTCCGGGTGCTCCGGCAGCCGAGAAAACACTCGTTCCGCTGATCTATCAGACGGCGTTCCTCGACTTCCGGCTGGGCTACGCGAGTGCGATCTCGGTCGTCCTATTCGTGATGACGCTGGCGTTCAGCTACCTCAACATTCGCTATTGGGAGAAGGACTGATGCACGATTGGGATTACGTCGGAGGTATACGCCAGGCCGACGCAGCATGCTGCGTCGCTGCGGGTGCTGTGGTCGTCTGTGAGTATGGAGGAAGGAGATGACTCGGAAGATTCTGCTCTACTTCGCGCTGATCACGGTCGGTTGCTTGATGGCGGTGCCGTTTCTGTGGCTCTTGCTTACGGCACTCAAGGGAAGCGAGGACGTGTTCGCGTTTCCGCCGTCGCTGTGGCCGGACGAGTTCCACTGGGAGAACTTCGTCGACACGTGGAATGCGGTAACTCCCAATTTTGGGCGCTACATCCTGAACAGCGTGTTCGTGTCGAGCGTCGTCGTGGCGAGCAATGTGCTGCTGGCATCGCTGGCGGCGTTCCCCCTTGCGCGGATGGAGTTCAAGGGTAAGTCGCTCGTGTTCGTGGCCGTGCTCTCGACGATGATGGTGCCTGAGCAGGTCATCATGATTCCGCTCTACACGCTGGCGCTCAAGATGGGGCTGGTCAACTCGCTGTGGGGCGTCATCGTGCCGTTTTCGGTCAATGCGTTTGGCATCTTCCTGATGCGGCAGTTCTACCTCGCCGTTCCCAAATCGCTCGAAGACGCCGCCGTGATCGACGGTTGTTCGCCCATTCGCGTCTGGTGGAACGTGTTCGTGCCGCTGAGCAAGCCTGCCATGGCTACCCTGGCTGTCTTTACGTTCGTCGGCACGTGGAGCAACTTCCTATGGCCGCTCGTCATCCTGCAGGACCGCGAGACGTTCACGCTACCCGTAGCGCTGGCGTATTTGACCGGCGCGTTCTCGTCGAACTTCAAATTCGTCGCGGCAGGAGCCGTCATCGCCATCGTGCCGGTCTTGCTCGTGTACGCCCTCGCCCAGCGCTTCTTCATCAACGGTATCCTAGCGGGAAGCGTCAAGGGCTGAAGACGAGAAAGCCGCGCCCTCCCGTTAGGAAGACGCGGCTTCGACGCAGGCGGCTCGGTTTAGAAGCGGTACGTTACGCCGAGGTGCAGGCGACCCGTCGTGTAGGTCGCGTCCTCGACGTCGACCGAGACGTCCACGCCGTCGCTTTCGATGTTGAACTGAGTGATGGAGCCTGCGCTGGCGCTGAGGGCGGCGCGGGCAGCGAACTGAGGCGTGAGGAAGTAGCTCACGCCACCGCCGACTTTGATGCCGCCGCCGCTGAATGCGTACGAGTCTCCGTCCTCTTCGTCGCCGATGGCAAAGCCTTGCAGCGCGACGTTGACGAACGGCACCCACTGCTGCGCGGGCGTGCCGAAGCTGAACTCGCCGCCCAACTCGAAGTGCGCTGCGGCGCCTTCGTCTTCGTCTTCGTCCTCGGCTTCGACGTTTGCCGCGCCTAGATCGGCGTAGAGCGTGAACAGGCGGCTAAAGCCGTATCCGAGGCGCACGCCGAGTCCGCCGCCGGAGAAGTCGATTTTGTCGTCGATCGAACCGACCTCGTCTCCGAGCGAGGCGTCGTCGAAGTCGAGGGTGAGGCTGGTGGCGTACAGGCTGGCGCCGAGCTGGAAGCCCTCTGTGTCGGAGAATTGGGCCTGGGCCGTTGTCGTGAGGCCGAGCGCGAGCGCGGCGAGAAGCAGGTGTCGCATGGGGAGGGTGCGGTGAGGGAGAGGGCGTGCCCGAACGAGCACAGGTGAAGGGGAGACGGCCGTTAGCCGACGCCTCAAAGTTACGGACGCAGTACCCACGTGCGGCAAGCGAACGGCTCGAGGCGAACCGTGAAGGCGCCTCCGTCCAGCGGCTGCGCGGCCTGTTCGTCCCACACATCGTTGAGGTCGGAGGGGGCGCAGCGGGCGAGCGGCAGGGCGGTCGCCACGCGCGACGTGACGGCGTCGTCGGTCGGGTTGTAGAGGCGGAGTGCGACGCCGTCGCCTCCGGGCTCGGGGCGGAAAGAAGCCAGTTCCAGCCGCTCGTCGGCGATGTCCAGCAGGCTCAGTTGGCGCGGGCGCGGCGGGCCGGTCGGTTCGAGGTGGGGGAGAAGCGGTACCTCTTCGGAATGAGCCGGATGAGAAAATGCCCGGCAGGCTCGGCGGACCGTCGTGGCGTCCATCTGGTCGTCGGGTGCCCAGCCGATGAGTACGTCGCCGCCCATCTCGCGCAGGCATTGCGCCTCGGGCGTAGGCACCTGGGGACCGGCACCGACTCTGCGGATGCGTCCGCCTTTCTTGCTCAACCAGCCGACGCTGCGGCACAAAGTCACAGCAATCCAGGTCTGATCATCGCCCGCCAGCGCGTCGCCCCTCCATCCGTCCGTCGGCGTTCCGGCGTCGACCAATGCGTATTCGGGCAACCCCCGATTGGCGACGTAGGTGCGAACGCCATCGACCTCGGTCCAGCAGAAATCGCCTTGGTGGTGCGTGTCGTAGTTCAGTTCGCCAGGGTAGCCTGCGTAACGCTCGGGCGCATCGCCGGGGGTGAGGAGGTCGGGGCGACGGCGCTCGGCCAGTCGCCAGTGCGCGTCGGCGGTCGAGGTGCGGGTGTGGGAGCCGGTCGGGACGAGCAGGCGCAGACGTCCGTCCTTTGCTGTGTTGTGGTAGCGAAGGGAGACGTGGAGTCCGCGCGCGTGGTCGAGGCGCAGCGTGGCGTGGAGGTCGAGGCGCGTCCACTCGTCGCTGTCGAGGGCGGCGGGCACGTCGAGTTGCCAGCGCGCGATGATCCGGGTGTCGTCGGCTGGGTCGAGGGCGAAATCGGCGAGGTGGGCGTAGCGTGCGGGCGGAGGCAGCGGAGCGTCGGGGGGAGGCGAGTAGCTATAGCTGTCTCCCGCGTCCGGCTCCCATGCGATGCGGAGGGCATCAGGGCGCGTCGTGCCAGAGGGTTTGTGTGTCAGCGATAGGCCGGCTTTGGTGTGCTCCAGACGCCACGTGTCGTTTTCGAGGGAGGGATCGGGGTGCGGATCCGAGGCTGCGGAGTCGGTCGCCTCGGTGGTCGCGAAGACACGAAGTACCCGATAGCCCAGCGGTGGCAGATCCACATCGGCGGCGATGCGGTAGCGGCGCCCCCATGTGCTCTCGACGTACCGACTGCGGAAGGCGGGCGCTTCGGTGCTCAACACGTGCAGCGGCACGACGCCCTCGCTGTCGGCGGCGGCGAGTGTTTGGACCGGCGGTGGATCGCCAAACTCTCCGTCCGGATTGGGGAGCAGGACGTCGGCTTCGATGCGGAAGCGCTCGGTCCACGGATGCGGGTTGAACACGAACAGGTCCGTGCCTTCGCCCGCGCCTCTGACCGGTTCGGCAAACCCGGTGTGTTGCGCGCCTTCGAGTGCTTCGGTCACCAGTGTTCGGGTGATCTCGCCTGCGTGGCGCATCCGGGCCTCCCCATCCCGGTGGACGGCGTCGACGCTGCATCCGCAGATGTCGTCGTGCGGCAGGCAGCGCAACACCTCGCGCCACGCCAGGTCGAGGTGCGGACGGGCGTCGGGTGCAGCAGGTGGCCGCCACGCGCCGGACGACGGGCGTGGCGGTGTCGTCAGCGCCATCCACGCCGCCATCGGCTCAGCGACCCGCAAGAGCAGCGACTCGGTGGCGTGAAGCTGACGCTTGAGGTAGAGCCGCGTGGAATAGACGGACAGCAAGATCGGGTGATCGGCGTTTCCAATCAGATCGGCGTGGATGCCCGTCTCACCACGAGTGGGAAGGCGGGACCCTTCTCCATCGACAGCGTCGAAAAAGGCGTCGAGCCCGGCATGTTCGAGCGACCAGTCGGGGTGTGCCGCGCGCAATCCGGTGAGGACGGCGGGCAGGCTCGCTTGCTCGGGCATGTGGTCGAACCCGTTGAGTAGGAGTAGCGTGCGGGCGCCCTGGTTCGGTCCCAGGCTGGCCTGCGTCGTGCGCAACTGCTCTGCTGCTTTGCCCACGTCCGCATGGGCGCCGTCCATTCGCCCGTACATCGACGGCAGGCCCAACCCTCCGGCGTTGAAGTAGCCGTCGCGTCCATAGAACGCGGTCACCTGTGATCCATCCGGCGCTTGCCACGCGAAGAGGTTGCCGTGAGCGGCTTTGTCGGCGCGCGACAGGCCGCGCGTCAGGACATAGGTGTCGACCCCGAATCCGCGCAGCAGTTGCGGCATCTGGGCCGGGTGGCCGAAGGGATCGGGCACGTAACCGACCCGCCGCTGATCGTCCGGTACGCCCCATGCCTGCATGTCGCTCAGCCCACGCTGCAGGTTGCGGACGTGGCTCTCCATCGACGCCAGGAACAGATCGGGCAGCACGTAGAACGGGCCGATGCGCAGCCGACCGTCGGCGATGCGGGCACGCAGGCGGTCGGCCTGATCGGGGCGGACCTCGACGTAGTCCTCGAGCAAAACGGTCTGACCGTCGAGCGTAAACGAGGCGTAGCCAGGGTCTGCGTCGAGCAGGTCGAGTAGGCGGTCGATCAGCCGCACCAACCGAACCCGGAACGCCTGGTACGGCAGGTACCACGCGCGGTCCCAGTGGGTGTGCGAGACGACGATACCGCGAATCCGAGCGTCGGGTGCGGGAAACGAAGTGGCGTCGGAGGGTGTGGCGCCGTAGGGTTGCTGCGCGTCGGTGTGGGTGGCACCGTACGGCTGCTGAGCGTTGGGCATGAGAAAGGGGTAGGCTGCGGTCGGCGGCTGGTGTGGGAAAAAGGTTCAATACCTGAGGCGAACGACGCTTTGAGGCGTGCCGATCCGTCCGAACTTCGTACTCTTTCCATTCCTCCGTGCCTGGCCTGACCTTCAGTTCTGCCGCTCCTCTGGGTCGCTGCCCGCGACCGCTCTCCGCTATCATGACCGCCCGAACTCTAGCTGCCTCTTCTTCCTCCGAGCTTCTCGACCTCATCCAGGCCGAAATCGATGGCGGTCTGAAGCCGACGCTCGCCCTTGTTTTCGCGGATCTCAAGCACGACCTCAACGCGCTGGTCGCGTCGCTGGGCGACTACGATATGGCCTTCGTCGGTGCGTCAACAGATGGGGGCATCATGGACGGCGTCGTGCGTCCGCAGTCGAGTGTGGCGTTACTGCTCGACGTCGATCCGGACGCCTTTCGCGTATTCGTGGGCTCGGGCGATGCTGATCCGACACAGGCGGCGGAGCGGTTGGGACAGGTTGCTGCTGACGCGTTCGATCAGCCTCAGGTGCTTGCGTTCGCGTCGGGTCTGTTCACCAGCGGCGACGAATTGGTGCGCGCGTTCCAGCGTTCGGCGGGCGACGGCGTGCCGTTCTTCGGTGGGTATGCAGGCAGCAACTTCAGCCAGCTATCGACCCATATTCTGACTAGCGAGGGCGTGTTACCCGGTCACCTCGCGGCTGTCGTATTCGATGGCACCCGCGTTGCGATCGATAGTGTCGCTACGAGTGGGTGGAAGCCGGTCGGGGAGGAGATGGTCGTTACCAAAGCCGAGGGTAATACCGTGTACGAACTCGACGGCAAGCCCATCCTCGACGTGTTCAACGGCTATATGAAGCTGGACGAAGATCGTGCCGTCAACATTGGACTGCTCATCCGCAAGCACCTCCCGCTGAGCGTAGCTCGGGGCGATGGTTCGCACGTGCTACGCGCCTCGGCGTATGTGGCGGGCAAAGCCCAAGGCATCATCTTCGCGGGCGACATCGATGAGGGCGCGCGCGTCCGCTTCTGCGCGCCGCCGTCGGACGATATGGTCGACCGCTTGGTCGCCGATGCC
>CAXBBB010000051.1:0-8957 GCA_963973615.1 uncultured Rhodothermales bacterium
GAAGGCTGCTCGTTCCGGCGACGAAAAAGCAGCACAGCAGGCAACCGAGCGGATTCGCCACGCATCGCGCGAAGACCTGAACTGGGTGCTGCGTGCATACACGACGTTCTTCCATTTGGTCAATCAGGCCGAGAAGCGCGAGATCACACGGATCAACCGAGAGCGGACGCTCAACAGCCCACCACGCAGCGAATCGGTAGACGAGTCCATCGGAAAACTCAAAGCCGCTGGGTTGTCGCTTGCCGATGTCGAGGCGCTGCTCCAGAAACTGGATCTGCAACCGACGCTGACGGCGCACCCGACCGAAGCGCGGCGGCGCTCGATCCTGTACAAGCAGCAGCAGATCGGCGAGCAACTCGAAGTGCTGCAGTCCGACCGTGCCACCGAGGGAGAGAAACGCGATGCCCAGGCCGATATCTCGCGGCAGATCCGGCTGCTCCTGCTTACCGATACGATCCGCGCCACACGTCCTACAGTCGTCGACGAGATCGATCAGGGCCTGTTCTTTCTGGCCGGAACAGTCTGGGACGTCGTCCCGCGCCTCTACGCCGACGTGCAGCGCGCGATTTCCAAACACTATTCGGACGAACTCGACGGTCGCATTCCCGACGTCCCTGCTTTCCTTCGCTACCGAAGCTGGATCGGCGGCGACCGGGATGGCAACCCTAATGTGACGCCTCAGGTCACGCGTGCGGCCATGAGCAGTCACCGTAGGGCTGCCGCACGCCGGTTGGACGAGGGACTCCGGGCGGTCCGGCGCGAGTTGAGTGTGTCGCAGGAGCAGGTCGACGGATTCTCGGCCGACTTCGTGGCATCCGTCGAGCGCGACGTAGAAGAAACCGGGCTGGACGAGTCGATCTTGCGCGCGTTTGGTCGCGAGCCGATCCGTCTGAAGCTTGAAGCGATCCGCGTCCGCGTCCGCAAAGCCGAGACCGATCCGGCCAGCTATCCCCACGACACGTTTCTCGCCGATCTGTACGCCATTCGTGACGCCCTCGACGCCGTCGGCCTGCCCGATGTAGCGCGTTCGGGAAGCCTGGCGACGCTGATCTGGCAGGCCGAGGCGTTCGGGATGCACCTTGCCGCGTTGGACATCCGGCAGCATAGCCGGGTCCACGAGGCCGCTGTCGCCACGCTGCTCGCGCAGGGCGGAGTGACCGATCGTTATGCCGAGATGGGCGAAGCCGAGCGCGAGGCTGTCCTGCGCGAAGAACTGGCCTCGCCGCGTCCGCTGCGCCCGGTTGGTGCTCCCTCTGACGCCGCGCTGGACGACCTGCTCGACGTGCTGGCGTTCGTGCGCGAGCAAGCCGGATACGCACCGCAATCGGTCGGCAGTTACATCGTCAGCATGACGCACGACCCGAGCGACCTGCTCGAAGTGCTGCTGCTGCTCAAAGAGGCCGGTTTGTGGTCGCGCGCCGCCGATGGCACGATCACGACCGCCGTCGATGTCGTTCCGCTGTTCGAGACCATCGAAGATTTGGCCCACTCACACGAGTTTATGCGCGGCCTGTTCGCCGGCGACTTGTGGCAGGCGCAACTGGCGGCGCGCGGCGGGTTGCAAGAGATCATGCTGGGCTACTCGGACTCCAACAAGGACGGCGGATACTGGATGGCGAACTGGAGTCTGCATCAGGCGCAAAGCGCGCTTGGCGACGTGTGCGAGGAGTTTGGCGTCAGCCTGCGCCTCTTCCACGGGCGCGGCGGAACGGTCGGACGCGGCGGCGGACGCGCGAATCAAGCGATGCTTGCCCAGCCTGCGTCGGCTCAAACGGGTCGCATCCGCTTCACCGAGCAGGGCGAAGTGATCTCGTTCCGCTACGGCTCGGACGCTATCGCAATGCGGCACCTCGAACAAATGGCGAGTGCACTCCTCGTCGGCACCGCCAAGATTACGGATACGCGCGACCCCGAAGGCGCCGCCGAACTGGTCGCGCGCATGGCCGACACGTCGACCGACGCCTACCTGTCGCTCATCCACGACGACGATTTCTGGCCGTGGTACAGCGGTATTACTCCGCTCGGAAGCATCGGCCAACTTCCCATCGCCAGTCGCCCGATCAGCCGCCAAACGCAGGGCGACGACCCGTTTGACGGATTGCGTGCGATCCCGTGGGTATTTGCATGGACGCAGACGCGCTACACCGTTCCCGGTTGGTACGGAACCGGCGCCGCCGCAGTGAGACTGACGGACGAGGAACGCGTCTCGCTGAAGGAGGCGTACCAAAACTGGCCCTTCTTACGCGCTGTCGCCGACAACGCTGCACGTGAAATGGCTCCCCGCCTGTCCATCGCTGCTAGGTACGACGAGGCCCTCGCCCCCGAGCCGTCCTTCCACGACCGCATCGCCACGGATCTGGAAAGCGGCGCGCAGTTGCTCCAGTCCATCACCGAACGCCCCCTCGCCGGATCCGGTGCGATCGCGCGTTCCATCGACCTGCGCAACCCTTACACCGACGTACTCAACTTCGTCCAGATCGTCTTGCTCGAACGCATTCGAGCCGCCGATGCGGAGGGCGAGAACGCCGACGAAGACCGCGACCTGCTCCAACTCAGCATCAACGGCATCGCCGCCGCCATGCAGAGCACGGGCTGATTCGGGCCGAGCGGGGCGCTGTCCGCCGCCCTAACCCAGGGATCACGCTGCCTGCAACTCGGCGCGATCAATTCCCGCAATACGGTCGATGAACGCGATGGCGACGCGGTTAAAGGTCTCCGGCTGATCCACATTGACGACGTGACCACTGGCTTCGACGACGTGCAATTCACTCTTCACATGTTCGTCCGCCAGCTTCCGGGCCGGAGGTAAGAAGAGGTGATCCTGGTCGCCCATGACGTAGAGCGTCGGCGTGTCGAGTTCGCGCTCTCGGTAGAGGCGGAGCAGGGGGGTTACTTCGGTCGTCAGGCGAAACCAGCGCACGAACTCGCGCTGCGCCATCTTGCGTGCCTCGCGGACGAACAGCGAACGGCTCTCCTCGTGCGCCGCGCGCGGCATAATGACCCAGGCGAACAGTTTGTACAACCAGAGAAACGGGACGACGCGTTTGAACACGTTGCCTCCCCAGACGAGCAGGCGCGAGCGCAAGTCCAGCCGCACGATGGCGCCGCCCAACGTCATCGACAGTACGCGATCCGACTCCATCTCGGCGATCGTGCGAATCACGATGCACCCCAGCGAGATGCCGACGAAGTGCGCGGCGTGAATCCCTTCCCGGTCAAGTACGTCGATGACTTCGCGGCTAACGGCGTCGAACGTGTAGTCGAGTGTCAACGCCTGATCTTCGCTCAGTTGCGACCCACCATGCCCGCGCAGGTCGACCATCAGCACATTGTAGCGCGCTCGAAAGTCTCGCATTTGCTGATGCCAGATCGACGACGATCCGCCAGCGCCGTGTACGAACACGACCCATGGGGCATCGTTGGCTAAGTCGTAGCGGCGGGCGTGAAGCATGACGAGGTAACGATTGGCGCGCCCGCTGGATTCAGTCGAGCACGCCTTCTTCACGCAGTAGGGCGATGGCGTCGCGGCTGTCGGCGCAGAACACGAGCGGGACGTCCATGGCACGCAGTTCTTGCGCGTGCTTCCGGACCTCTTCAGCCCGCAAATCGTCGCTCACATCGCGGATAACAACGGCCTTGATGCGCCCCGGATGCTCGCGTGCGGCGTCGGCGTAGATCTCCGGGTCGTGCTGACCGCTGTCGCCGATCAGGACGAAGGGCAGGTCGGGGTAGGTGGTGAGAATCGCGCGCAGGTGCTCGCTCTTGTGCTCGCTGTGCGGCGTTTTGAGGATCTTGGTGTCGTCCAGCCCCAGATCGCGCAGCAGAATCGGGCCACGCGGTAGACCGTTGAGATCGAGGAAGTCGCGGATAAAGTCGTACAGATTCCACGGTGACGACGACAGATAGAAAAACGGGTTGCGAGCGTCCCCCGGTGCTGCTTGGCGGAGTGCGGCGTAGAGTTCCTTGACGTGCTCGAAGGCTAGCCGTGTGTGGACGTTGCCCGTCAATGTGGTCCGGATCATGCGGATCAGACTCGTCGCGTCGGTTTGCAGGACGGTGTCGTCGATGTCCGAGAGCACGCCGAACTGCGCGTCGGGGTAGGGCACCAACACGTCGACGATCTGCTTGGCCTGTTTGTCCGGGTCACCGTTGTCGACGTTTCGAGTCGTGAGCGTAACCGGGTGCCACTCGCTCGTGCGGTCCAGAGGGGAAGGGGCCATTTCGATGGCGGCGTAGCCTTCCTCATCGCTGATGCCTTGCGCCGTCGCCTCTCCGAATGTGGCTTCGATCTCAATGCCGGGGAGCTCATCGCTCTCGAATCGGGCGATCATATCGCGCAGGTTGTCGAGTGTCGACTGGTCAGCATCTGCGTTCAAGTCGCCGGGGTCGCGCAGGACGCGCGTCAGCAGGCGGAAGACCGACGGCGTTCCGTAGGCGCGGTACGGCGCGAGAACAGCGGCGCGGTCGTCGTCGGGTAGTAGGCGGGCAGCGCGTTCGAGCAGGTTTTCGGCGGTCAGGGCTAGGCGATGAGCGAACGTATCCAGCATGTCGGGGTGAAAGAGTTACCCACGAGACCTTGCTCTGACCTGTGGTGCTCCGCTCGAAGGCGTAGCTTACGGTTCCGTTGCATCCGACCTGGCGCTGTGAATCCCGTTTCGTTTCTGATCTCGCTCTTCATACCGCGCATCGCCATCGTGGTGCTGTGGTTGTTTACCGGATGGTTTTCGGGCGTGTTCGATAACTATCTGATGCCTGTCTTTGGCTTCCTCGTCGCCCCCTATACGCTGCTCTGGGTGAGTGTGGTGGAGAACGTGTTCGGTGGGAGCTGGGGCCTTTTTCCGATCTTGGGCGTGATCGCAGCCGTTGCGCTCGACACCTTGCCTGTCATCGTACGCAGCCGCTCTATCAGATCTTGAGCGAGAGCGCGAGGCGTGGGCAGTACCTGAGTGCAGGACGTTTCGCCGATCTCTTCACGCGTTACGTGAACCGGGCACGCGTATGTTGGACGCCCATTCTCCGCCGCGTATGACCAAGCACGACATCGTCGACCGCATCGCCCAGGCTACTGGCTTGACGCGTGTCGAGACCGAAGCGGTCGTCACCGGCTTTATGGTGTGCGTGAGCGATTCGCTCGCCGATGGAGAACGCGTCGAGCTGCGCGGTTTCGGCGTCTTCGATGTGGCCGACCGAGCCGCCCGCCGCGCTCGTAACCCTTCGACTGGAGAATCCCTCGCCGTTGCTGCCCGCAGGGTGCCCGTCTTCCGCCCCTCGCGCGATCTCAAGAACCGTGTTCATCCCCCCGACGACGATGCCTGACGAATCGACCTGTATCGCCTGCGGCGCCCGCCTCAAACCCGGGCAGATGCGCTGTGACCTGTGCGGTCACCAAGTCGGCACGCCCGCACCCGGCGACGAAGGGGGAGTAGGGGAGGCAGAAGCCGTCGTCGCTTCACCAGTGGAAGCCTCTAGCATTGGCGCGGTGTTCTGCAACGCGTGCGGCTGGAAAAACCCCGCTGGCGCCCGCTTTTGTAGCCAGTGCGGATCTGCCCTCCAAGCGGGTGCCGTCGCACCGGATGCTCCGGCCTTGCCGCCTGATGCGGTGACGACGGAGACGGGGCGAACACCCGAGCCAGAAGGAATCGGAAGGCGATTGGGCTTGCTGCTGGGATCGGCTTTGCTACTCGTCGCCGCGCTGTTTGCGCTCTCCGTCGTCTTGGGTGATGGGCCAAGCGAAGCGGATATGCAACCCAATGCGACGCAGCCGCCACCCGACGCCCAACTGCCCAACGATGAGCCACTTCCTGCGGGCAGCGTGACCGGTGTGTTCGCCGAACTCTCGTCCGAGGCGACCGGTTTGGTGTCGCAGCTCGAAGACGAAATCGACGCGGCGACCGGCGCCGAGCGCGCGGCCGCTCAGCGCCGCATAGTTGACCTGCTCATCGGCTTCGGACGCCCCGACCTTGCTGCGCAGGCGCAGTCTGACCTGGCGCGCGAAACCGACGATCCTATCGCGTACGAGCGCGCGGGCGATCTCTACTCTGAATGGCTCGACCTGCTCGACGCGGGAAGCCGAGCGCCCATCGCTCAGCGCGCGGTCGGCATGTACGACGCGGCCCGCGAGCGCGGACAAAACAGCCTCGACCTGCGCGTCCGCCAGTCGTGGGCGCTGCAGTATGACTCGGCGTCGGACCCCATGCGCGCCATCCAGGAGACGTTGGCGATCCTCGAAGAAGACTCGCTCCACATCGGCGGCAACTTCAACAGAGGCTGGATGAACCTGCAAATCGGTCGTCCCCAGGAAGCCAAGCGGTACTTCGCCCGCATCGTTCGCGTCGCCGGAGCCGATACTCCGCAAGGTCGCAATGCGTCGCAAATCATCGAGCAGATCGACGCCAATAGCGCCGGTCAAACCGATGCCGCGCTTCCGGGTCGGTAGACTCCGCGTTTCGTCGCCGTAGATTTGAGCAGCGCAATCGTCTGGGGACGCAGCGCACTCCACTCGAACCCACTGACCGATGGTGCAACGCTTCACTCCCGACCAACTCGACCGGCTCCAAGCCGCTGTCGCCGAAGCCGAGACGCGCACGTCGGCGGAAATCGTTCCGTGTGTCGTTAAGCGCAGCGATCGCTATCCCGAAGCGTTGGCGCGCGGTGCGGTCTGGGGCGGGGTACTCGCTCTAGTCGGATGGACGCTGTTCGACCTCCTGCATACGGGCATCGGGTGGGGGTGGCTGCACAGCGAGTGGGGCGTATGTCTGGTCGTGACGGTCGGTCTACTTGGCGGCGCACTCCTCGGAGGAATGGTCCCCGCAGTCCGGCGTGCCCTCGTCGGGGACGCTCGCATGGATCAGATGGTGCATCGGCGGGCGATGCGCGCGTTCGTCGAAGAGGAAGTGTTTAACACGAAAGCGCGCACCGGCGTGCTGCTGCTGATTTCTCTCGACGAGCACCGTGTCGAGGTGCTAGCGGACGAAGGGATCAGTAGCCGAGTCGCACCTGAAGCGTGGGGCGAGCTGACGGCACTCATCATCCAAGGCATTCGCAGCGGCGACTTGCCCGGCGCACTGGTTGAGGTGTTCGACCGCGTCGCGGTGCTGCTCGGCGAAAGCGGTCTCCCTGTCGCGTCGGATGATCTCAATGAGCTCGACAACCATCTGCGCGTCTACGCGGAGTAGGTGGCAAGTAGGGGCTGGCGCGAAGCTCTCGTCAAATCGGCACTTCCGGCCAGACTGGCCAGGCGCTGTGGTTATCTTGCCGTTCTGCCCGTCCGCGGGCTTCTCCCTGCCCTGGTCGCGCTTGTGCGGTCAGGGCTTGTGTTTCACTATCCAGAGGGAATCCGATGCCAGAAGCATTGCCTACCTATGAGTTGACGTATATCGTCAACCCGGTCCTGAGCGAAGACCAGATCAAAGAACTCGCCAAGCGTTACGAGACGTACATCAAAGAGAACGGCGGGACCATCCTGCAGTCGAACGATTGGGGCAGCCGCAGGCTCGCCTACCCGATCCTGAAAAAGCGCAACGGACACTACTTCAACGTGTTTTTCCGCGCTCCCGGGACGATCATCCCGCGCCTCGAGCGCGCGATGGAAATCGAAGACGACGTGCTGCGCTACATGACGCTGCGCCTCGACGCCAAGATGACGCGCCACTTCGAGCGTAACAAAGAGCGCACCGTAGAAGGCAGCTTCTAAGGGACATCGTCCCCGTGAGACCCCGTTTCACACAGCTTGCCTCTCTCGTAGCCCCATAATCTGACTTTTCCCGCCGACCATGGCCGAAGAAACCAAAGAACCCGAGATCGACCTCCGTTCGATCGAATACGTCGACTACAAAAACGTCGATTTCCTCAAGCGCTTCCTCAACGAGCAGGGCAAAATGATGCCTCGCCGCGTCGGAGACGTGCCCGCCAAGACGCAGCGCATGATCACGCGCGCCGTCAAGCGTGCCCGCCACCTGTCGCTGCTGCCGTTCGTCGCCGACACGACCAAGTAACTCTCTAACCCCCGAACACCATGAACGTCATCCTACTCGACGAGGTCGACAACCTGGGCGAAAAGGGCGAGATGGTCTCCGTCAAGCCTGGCTACGGCCGCAACTTCCTGATTCCGCGCGGCCTCGCCCGGATTGCTACCAAAGGCGCCGTCAAAGCGTCCGAGGAAGAGTACAAGCAGTCCGAGCGCAAGCGTAGCGCCAAAAAGGACCAGGCCGTCCAGATGGGCCGTCAGCTCGAAAACATCACTGTCGAAGTGCCGATGCGCATCGGCGAGGGCGGCCGCATCTTCGGATCGGTCACGACCCAGATGATCGCCGACCTGTTGACAGAGCAGGGCTTCGAAATCGAACGCCGCCGCCTGAGTATCAGCGAAGACATCAAGACGATCGGTGAGTACACCGGCTCCGCCAAGCTGCACGCCGACGTCACGTCCGAGTTCAAGATCAACGTCACGCCGGACATCGTCCCGGGCGCCTGATCTGATCAGAGCAACAACCCTCGGGAAACGGGCGTTCGGACAGTGTCTGAGCGCCCGTTTTTGCGTTGCGGCAGCCTCCGGTTGAATCTGAACATCCTCATGTACGCTTCCCCCCGTCATTCCCGCGCAGGCGGGAATCCACTACTACTGACATCGTCGCGGTTGTGGATCCCAGCCTGCGCAGCGATGACGGCATGGAGGATGAGATGGCAACCTGCTACTTGGTCCATCGGGACCAGCATGTTGATCCTTCTCTTCCTAGCAGTCGCGCCCGTCCGCGCACAGGTACCGACCGAAGTGGCGCGCTGGTCGGCCGAAATCGTCCCGAACGAGGTTGGAGTCGGGGAAGAGGCGACGCTTCGCGTGTCGGTTGATCTCGATCCCGACTGGAAGCTGTACGCGCTCGACACGCCACCGCCATCGCCCAAGCTGCTGCTGTCGGCGCGTGCGGATGAGGCGGTAACGGTCGGCGAGGTCTCCCAGC